>JADFWE010000040.1 GCA_015222915.1 Pseudomonadota bacterium
ACAAAAACTAAAAGCTTTTCCTTTGCGTCTTTGCGGCTCTGCGCGAACAATGTTTTTAAGGTCTGCTTTGTGTCAAAAACAGAAGTCATATGCGACGGTCTGTTCGTATGTTTTTTATTGATAAATAAGCAAATTAACATCTGCAGCATAATGAAAATCTTATATTAAGGCATTTCTTAGGTTTTTCAGTATGTTATTGATATACAGCAAGTGTGCTTATTTGTTAAGATTGCGGGATTTTCTTAACGATGGTGCCCGTCTTAATCGCTTGCTGGTGCAGCTAGCGGGGCGATTGCAGGGCGTGATCTTATTTTTAGGGCTATTTTTCAGGAGTTCAGATGTTTCCCAAAGACACCAAAATTGACGGTTATGACGAAGCCTTATGGGCGGCGATGCAGCATGAGACCAGACGCCAGGAAGAGCATATCGAACTGATTGCTTCTGAAAACTATGCCAGCCAGCGTGTGATGGAAGCCCAGGGTTCGGTGCTGACCAATAAATACGCTGAAGGTTACCCTGCACGTCGTTATTACGGCGGCTGCGAGAATGTCGATGTTGCCGAGCAGCTGGCGATCGACCGTGTGAAGCAGCTGTTTGGTGCTGATTATGCCAACGTGCAGCCACATTCCGGTTCACAGGCCAATGCTGCCGTTTATATGGCTTTGTGCCAGCCGGGTGATACTGTACTGGGTATGTCACTGGCGGACGGTGGTCATCTTACTCACGGTTCCCGCGTGAGTTTCTCTGGCAAGATCTATAATGCGGTGCAATACGGCCTCAACATCGAGACCGGCATCGTCGATTATGATGAGGTACAGCGTCTGGCCGATGAGCATAAACCCAAGATGATCGTGGCCGGTTTCTCTGCGTATTCACAGGTGATGGACTGGGGACGTTTCCGTGAGATCGCGGATTCATGTGGTGCTTACCTGTTCGTCGATATGGCCCATGTTGCCGGTCTTATCGCAGCCGGTGTTTATCCGAATCCTGTCGGTGTCGCTGATGTCGTGACATCGACCACCCATAAAACCTTGCGTGGACCACGTGGTGGTATCATCCTGGCGGGTGAGCAGTCGTTACTGAAAAATGAAGATATCGCGAAAAAACTGAACTCGGCGATCTTTCCCGGCACCCAGGGCGGCCCGCTGATGCACGTGATTGCAGCCAAGGCCGTCTCGTTCAAGGAAGCGATGGAACCTGAATTTGTTACCTATCAGAAGCAGGTCATCGTCAATGCACAGGCGATGGCGAAAGTCGTACTGGAACGCGGTTATAAAGTGGTCTCCGGCGGTACCGATAACCATCTGTTCCTGTGGGATCTCACGACTAAAAGCCTGACCGGTAAAGTGGTCGAGGCAGAGTTAGGCAAGGCTCATATCACAGTGAATAAAAATGCGGTGCCTAATGATCCGCAGTCACCATTTGTTACCAGCGGCATCCGTGTCGGTACGCCGGCGATTACTACCCGTGGTTTCGATGAGCAGGATGCCGCCGATCTGGCGACCTGGATGTGTGACATCATCGACAGTATCAAAGATGAAACTGCTGACAGCAGCATCGTCGACAGCGTGCGTGAGAAAGTTACGGCTATCTGCGCGCGTTTACCGGTATATGAGAGCTAATAAAACGTGTTGTAAGTTGTATGTTTTAAGTTGTAAGTTAAAAACGTACAGCTAAAAACTTATAACTTAAACCTATAACTTAAAACTTTATCTATGCATTGTCCGTTCTGTTCAGCGCCCGATACCCGGGTGATCGACTCGCGATTAGCCAACGATGGCGATCAGGTCCGCCGCCGCCGTGAATGTGCCTCGTGCAATGAGCGCTTCACCACTTATGAGAGCGCCGAGCTCAATATGCCGCGTATCGTGAAGCAGGACGGCAGTCGTATGCCGTTCAAGGAAGAAAAGCTGAGCGCCGGTGTCATGCGTGCCCTGGAGAAACGCCCAGTGAGTACCGAGCAGATCGACGATGCGCTTAACCGTATCAAGCATCAGTTGCTGGCCGCGGGTGAGCGTGAAATAAACTCTGCAAGGATAGGCAACATGGTAATGGAAGAGCTGCTGGCGCTGGACCAGGTCGCTTATATCCGCTTTGCCTCCGTGTATCTTGACTTCAGCGATATCAACGCCTTCCGCGATGCCATCGAAAAGCTGGAGCAGACGAAATCACCGAGGAAGAACCGGTAATCGTCTGACTACCGGGGTAGTTATACCGAAGATAAAACATGAACACTGACGTTGAATACATGCAGCGGGCTTTGCAGCTTGCCAGGAAGGGGCGTTACACCACTGACCCTAACCCCCGTGTCGGCTGCGTTATCGTCAGAGACGGGACTATCGTCGGCGAAGGCTGGCATCAGTGCACGGGTGAGCCTCATGCTGAGATTCATGCCCTGGAACAGGCAGGTGATGCCGCCAGCGGCGCGACGGTTTACGTAACGCTGGAGCCGTGCAGTCACACCGGAAAAACACCGCCATGTGCCAATGCACTGGTAAAAGGCGGGGTAAAGAAAGTAGTTGCTGCCATGCTCGACCCGAATCCGCTGGTGGCTGGACGCGGCCTCATAAGATTGCATCAGGCGGGTATCGAAACCGATAACGGATTACTGGAAGCGCAGGCACTTGAACTAAATCGCGGCTTTATCAAACGCATGAAAGCGGGCCGGCCGTTTGTGCGGGTGAAGCTGGCGATGAGCCTGGATGGCCGCACCGCGATGGCATCGGGTGAGAGCAAATGGATCAGCAGTGATGCCTCGAGAATCGATGTGCAGCGTATGCGTGCTGAGAGTTCGGCCATCCTCACCGGCATGGGGACCGTGGTGGCGGATGATCCTTCGATGGATGTTCGCCTGTCGGTGGACGAGCTGGGTATCGCTTCGTTCGCCGATGAAGTCAGGCAGCCGCTTCGCGTGGTGCTGGATAGCCATTTCGCCATGCCCGAGGATGTGAAGATCATCGCGCAGGATGGCAGGTGCCGGGTTTACACCACGGTTGCTGTGGGTAATCAGGATGACTATCCGTTTAAGATTAAAACCGTCGCTGCCGAGCGGGATGGCAGAGTGGATCTTCCGGCGATGTTGAAAGACCTGGGCAAGGAAGAGATAAATAATCTACACGTAGAAGCCGGTTCGGTTTTGTGCGGTGCTCTTTTACAGGAAGGTCTGGTCGATGAGATCGTTATCTATATGGCACCGCATCTTATGGGCGACCGGGCGAAAGGTCTGTTCAGTCTGCCCGGTCTGAACGAGATGAAGGACAGGGTCTCACTTGAGATCAAAGACGTGCGTGCCGTGGGTCAGGATATACGCATCACCGCACAACCGGTCGCTGCTGGTTCTGTTGTTGGTGGGGCGGCCAGTAAATAGTATGTATAAAAATTTTGTCGATTAGAGGTTATTGATGTCAACTGTTGTTGTTGTAAAAAAAGCAGGCAAGGTCTGTATCGCTGCAGACAGTCTCACCAGTTTTGGTGATCTGAAACTGAGCTCAGAGTATGACGCCGCTCACGATAAGATCCTGTGTCACGATGAAAACCATCTCGGCATCGTCGGCAGCGCAGCACATCAGCTGGTGCTGGAAAGTGTTTTCGCCAGTAAAAAAGTGGCGGACAGAAAAGTTGATATCGATCTCTCATCACGCCTCGCCGTTTTCGAGACATTCCGTGGACTGCATCCGTTGTTAAAAGAAAAATATTTTTTAAACGCTAAAGATGAGGATGATGATCCTTATGAATCAACTCAGATCGATGCGCTGATCGCTAACCCGTTCGGTATCTTCGGCGTGCATTCATTACGTGAAGTTACCGAGTATAAAAAATTCTGGGCGATAGGTTCCGGTGCGGAGTATGCGCTGGGTGCGATGTTCGCCGTCTACAACGATAAGAAAAAAACAGCAGAGGATATCGCGCATGTCGGTGTGGCTGCCGGTGCGGAGTTTAATAACGCATCCTCAATGCCGTTATCTTCTTATGTCGCCAGTCTGCATAAAGCGGCTAAATAACTGAAGCCTGTACGAGAAATATTATGTTTACCGGAATTATCGAATCACTGGGCAGCATCAAAAAGATAGAGCCTGTCGGTGGTGATATGCGTCTGCATGTCGACACGGGTGTCCGTGGCTCGGCTATGGATATGAGTGATGTGCAGCTCGGTGACAGCATCGCGGTCAACGGTGTCTGCCTGACGGCGATTGAATTTGATGACAAGCATTTCGTTGCTGATGTTTCCAATGAGACGATCACGCTTACCAGCCTGAAAGATCTGGCGGTCGGCAGTGAAGTGAACCTGGAGAAAGCGCTGTTGCCGACCACGAGACTGGGCGGACATCTGGTCAGTGGTCATGTGGACGGCCTCGGTGAAGTGCTCTCCATCAAGGAGGAGTCGCGTTCTATTCAGCTTATTATCCGCGCGCCGGAAGAGCTGAAACACTATATCGCGATGAAAGGTTCGATCTGCATCGATGGCACCAGTCTCACGGTCAACAAGGTCGATAATGCGGATTTCGAGATCAACATCGTCCCGCACACACAATTGCGAACCATTATCAAAAATTATAAGACAGGTACCAGGGTAAATCTCGAAGTCGACCTGATCGCACGTTACCTCGAACGTCTGCTGACGAAGCAGGGCGGTGCAGACGAAAGCAGTATAACAATCGAATCATTAGCAAAGGCCGGCTTTGTCGGTTAAGCCTGTTGGAAAAACAAGTTTATGAAATTAAATAGCACAGAAGAAATTATAGAAGATATCCGTCAGGGCAAGATGGTCGTCATCATGGATGACGAGGACCGCGAGAACGAAGGTGATCTGTTGATGGCAGCGTCAGCAGTAACGGCTGATGATGTGAATTTCATGGCGCGTTACGGCCGTGGTCTTATCTGCCTGACGCTGACAGAGGAACGTTGCCGGCAGTTGAATCTGCCGTTGATGATCCACGGAACTGATGTCCTCGAGAGCACTAACTTCACCATGTCGATAGAAGCAACTGAGGGTGTTACTACCGGCATCTCGGCGGCCGACCGTGCGGTGACGATACAGGCAGCGGTCAAAGCTGATGCATCACCGAAAGATATCGTGCAGCCGGGCCACATCTTTCCGTTGATGGCGCAGCCCGGTGGTGTACTGACCCGTGCCGGTCATACCGAAGCTGGTTGTGATCTTGCTGCGCTAGCCGGGCTCGATGCCAGCGCTATGATCGTCGAGATCCTCAATGAAGACGGTACCATGGCGCGCCGCCCCGACCTTGAGACGTTTGCCAAAGAACATGATCTGAAGATCGGTACCATCGAAGACCTGATCAGTTACCGCCTCAAGAATGAAAAAACAGTTAGCCGTATCTCACAATGTGAGTTTCCTTCCGACTACGGCAACTTTACCCTGATGGCGTATCGTAATGAGCTGGATCAACAGACGCATTATGCGCTGGTTAAAGCTGGTGCAGGTGGTATCGATTCTGAGCAGCCGGTGCTGGTGCGTGTGCATATGAAAAATGCCCTGAGCGATGCGCTGGGCTCTCAGGATTCGAAATCGTGGCCCCTGCAGGATGCTCTGAAGCAGGTTGCTGAAGCCGAGCAGGGTGTAGTGGTATTATTAAATCTGCCGGATGAAGACGCGGTGATACTGCAATGGATGGCAGAACATTCTGATGCACAGCAGCAGGATACCGTTAAGACCAAACAACCGGCCGATATCAGAACCGACGGTGTCGGTGCACAGATACTGGTTGATCTCGGTGTAAGAAAGATGAGGCTGATGACCGCGCCGAAAGTGATACATGGCCTCGCTGGTTTTGGCCTCGAGGTCGTCGATTACGTCGCCGGTCAGAACTAACATGTGGGCAGGTAATCTTTTCTGCTCACGCGTAACCCTGGAATAATCCAGAAATAATCAACGCATAAAAAATTAGAAAACATAATACAGAACGAGACAGATAATGAGTGAAGTAAATACAATTGAAGGTAGCCTGCAATATAAAGAAGGTCGTTTTGCGATTGCAGTGGCGCGTTTTAACGGTTACATCGTCGAGAGCCTGGTCGATGGCGCGATGGATGTTTTATTGCGTCATGGTGTCGAAGCGTCTGATATCACAGTGGTCCGCGTCCCCGGCGCATTTGAATTGCCGGTGACTGTTCAGCAGCTGGCACAGTCGGGAAAATATAATGCCATCATCGCACTGGGTGCCGTCATCCGTGGTGCGACGCCGCATTTCGACATCGTTGCCGCTGAATCAGCGAAAGGTCTGTCTGCCATCGCACTGGATCATGGCATGCCGATCATCAATGGTATCCTGACTACAGACAGCATCGAACAGACCATCGAACGTGCCGGTACCAAGGCAGGCAACAAAGGCGCTGAAGCGGCCGCCTGTGCTATCGAAATGGTCAATGTGTTCAAGCAGCTGGATTGATCTACTCGAATACGAAAAACCAGACTTACCCGAGCTATATAAAAAATGACTGATTCCAAAAAGCCTGATCTTGATGATTCGGTGGCGACAGCCGTACCTGCGGACAAGAGTGTTGCCAAAGCCCGTGGTAAATCACGCCGTCTCGCCATGCAGGCTATCTATCAGTGGCAGATGACGGGTGACAGCGTTACTGATATCAAGCAGCAGTTTGTCGATGATAATAATATGGCGAAGATCGATCTGAATTATTTTTCAGAGATGGTCAGCGGCGTAGCATCATCGATCAGTGAACTTGACCCCTTGCTGGCGAAGAACATGACGCGTAGTGTAGAGTCAGTCGATCCGGTGGAGCGTTCGATATTACGGCTGGCGACCTACGAATTCGTTAATCGTCTCGATGTGCCTTATCGTGTGGTCTTGAACGAAGCGGTTAATATCACGAAAGAGTTCTGCTCCGAAAACAGCCACACCTTCGTCAATGCGGTTCTGGATAAAGTGGCAAAAGAAGTCCGCAAGATAGAAGTGCAATCGAACAAGTCCTGAACATCGACAGCTGCAGAGTGCTGCGAGTATCTCCTGTTATGCAGCACTGGCCATGTAACACCGTCTATCGATGAAGGTGCCTGAGTGATGAGTAAAAACGAATTCGATATCATCGAGAAGTATTTCACTTTTCCGGTAAATCGTAATGATGTCGTTCTTGCCGGTGGTGATGATTGTGCCATGGTCACGGTTGCCGAAGGCGAACTGTTGCTGGTGACAACGGATACCCTGGTCTCCGGCATACACTTTCCTGAAAAAACGTCGCCGCAAGATATCGCTTATAAATCAGTCATGGTTAACCTCAGTGATCTGGCGGCTATGGGGGCAAGACCAGCCTGGCTGACGCTGGCGATCACCATGCCCGATATCGACGAGCAGTGGCTGGCCTCGTTCTCCGGAGAACTTTCATCTGTGCTGTCACAGTTTAATATCGCTCTGATCGGTGGCGATACCACGAAAGGTCCGCTTTCGATTACGATTCAGGCCATGGGTCTGTGTGACAGCGATAAGACCTTAAGGCGTGATACGGCCAGGCCGGGTGACAAGATTTTTGTTACCGGGAGTCTTGGTGCGGCGGCGGTCGGCCTGCTCGTCGTTCAGAATGGTATCGAAGATAAAGTGCTTCAGCCCTGTGTCGATGATTTAAACCGGCCTCGTGCCAGGGTCGAATTCGGTCAGGCATTAACCGAATATTCAAGCTGTGCTATCGATGTTTCAGATGGTCTGATAGCAGATCTTGGGCACATCCTTAAAGCCAGCGATCGCGGTGCGATCATCAAGCTATCTGAAATACCGCTGTCTTCAGCTACCGCCTATTACTATAAGCACTATAATGATCAGCTCATCGACTGGGATATGGTACTGACCCGGGGGGATGATTACGAGTTATGTTTTACTGCTTCTGCTGACAGGGTGCCGGAGATATACAAACTCGCAGAGAAGCATAAACTGGAAGTAAGCTGTATAGGTGAAATCTCTGAAAGCAATGAGCTCGTCTGTCTTGATGGTGATGGCAACACCGTTGATATTTCAGCGACAGGGTTCAGGCACTTTTGATCATGGACGTCCCATAGGCGATCTTCCTCCGGCTTTTTTCCTGTAACCGTCATCGATGGATATTTATGTCAGAAAAGAATAGAAAAATTCATCTTCACGAGATAAAAGACCCTGTGGTTTTTATCGCCACTGGTCTGGGCAGCGGTCTATCGCCGTTTGCTCCCGGTACGGCCGGTACGCTGCTGACGGTTCCACTGGTCTACTTCCTGCAGCAACAGACAATATTGATCTATTCGCTGGTTACATTATTTGTATTACTGACGGGCAGCTGGATCTGTGCGTATGCGGCAGAAAAACTGCAGGTGCATGATCATTCCGGCATCGTGTATGACGAAGTCGCCGGGTTTCTCATCACCATGTTCATGGTGCCATCGGGTTGGCAGTGGATGCTGGCCGGCTTCGTCCTGTTCCGTTTCTTCGATGCGGTGAAACCCTGGCCAATCTCGTGGATCGACAAAAACATCCATGGTGGCTTCGGTATCATGCTGGATGATGTCATTGCCGGTATTGTTAGTCTATGCTTTCTGTTGCTGGCGCATTATTTTATATGATGTGTTTTTATCCCCCGTCTTTTCTGTAGCAGGATGATTTTATCAATGTTAAAACGATCCGTATTTTTGTTGCCCCTGTTGTTTCTTGCTGGCAGCGCACATGCCATAGAGAAGCTGCAAGTGCAGGGGCTGTTTTCAAATAAAGCGGTTTTGCTTATCGATGGCAAGCGCCATATCCTGGCCGTTGGTCAGACCAGCCCGGAAGGTGTGAAAGTAGTCTCGGCAAACAGCCGTGGTGCGGTGCTGGAAGTTGATGGTGAGCAGAAACAATATAATCTCGGCAATACCAGTACCGTGAGTACCAGCTTTGCTAAAAGGAAATCTCAGAAAGAAAAAATATTTATAAATTCAGGCGGCATGTATCTGACCTACGGCAATATAAACGGCCGCTCTGTGCGTTTTCTCATTGATACCGGCGCCAGTGCAATTGCGATGAATACCGAGCAGGCGAAACAGCTGGGTATCCGTTACGACAAGATTGGCATCCCGGCAAGCGTCAGCACTGCATCGGGTTTTGAAAAAGCCTACCGGGTCAGGCTGAAATCTGTCAGCGTTGGAAAGATCACGGAAACGAACGTCGATGCACTGGTTATCGATGGTAATCACCCCGGGCCGATTTTACTGGGCATGACATTTCTTGGTCGTCTCAACGTCGAGCATTCGGGCAATGCCATGACATTGCTGCAGAAGGATTGATCGAGTTGATCAATCGAGAATCGAAAACCCTTCATTAGCCAAAAAATTGACCAGTTCTATCAGCGGCAGTCCGATCAGCGCATTGGGGTCGCTGCCTTCAAAACGTTCAAAAAGGGCGATACCTAAAGCTTCGGATTTGAAGCTGCCGGCGCAATTGTATGGCTCTTCCTTGTGCAGATAATTTTCGATCATGGTGGGTGTCAGCTGTTTGAAAACGACGGTGTAGGGAACACAGCTGCTCTGTATGTTGCCGGTTTTGGTGTTCAGCAGGCAGAGGCCGGTCTGAAAGGTAATCTTCTTGCCAGAAGCTTTTGTCAGCTGCTCGAATGCCTTGTCGAAATTACCCGGTTTGCTTAATTTTTCACCGTTTAGCACGGCGCTCTGGTCAGAGCCTATGATGAGAGCATCGGGATGTCGCTCAGCGATCGCCTGTGCTTTGGCTATGGCGAGGCGAACCACCATGTCCTCGATCGGTTCGTCAGGCAGGGGTGTTTCGTCGATATCGGGAGAATCACAGATGAAATCGATATGTAACCGTTCCAGCAGAGCTTTTCTGAAAGGAGAGGTGGATCCAAGAACTATTTTTGCTGTTTTACTCATTAATTTATCGTCAGGTTTGATGCTTCAGACCTGATAGATTTCGTCCGGCATCAGGAAGTTACTGATTGTGTTAAAAATTTTCTGTATTCTAAACAAATTGCAGGGATTTTGCATTGTTTCCGACCTTCGTTTACCGTCTTGAAAGGGCTGTAGAAGCTATTGAAATGTAAGGGGAAACTGTACAGCTTGTCTGCATTACTATAGAATAGGCGGATTATGCAGACGTTAAACCCCGCATCAATACCCGTAGTATTGCCGGAAACGGTGGATTTTGTTCGGCAGGTTGAACTCAATCGCACCCTCGAGGGTGTATATCCTCTGTCGAAGTTTACCCGTTTGGGTGAATTATTGCTGAGTGATGAGGGTTTTATCTCGGTAAAACTCGAGTTTGGTCAGTGTGTCGGTTTTGACTGTTTGCGTGCTCAAATCTCTGCAAAACTGCAGCTGGAATGTCAGCGCTGTCTGGATTCGGCAGCAACCGATGTGTCAGGCAGTTTTAAGTTTGCACTGGTACGTAACGAAGAAGAGTCTGAGTTGCTGCCGGAAGAGCTTGAGCCTTATCTGCTCGAAGGTGATGAACAATCCATCATCGACCTGGTCGAAGATGAGCTTTTACTGTGCCTGCCGATGGTGACGACACATGAGGGTGAATGTTCTGATTTTATGAGCAGGCAGAACGAGATTAAGGCAGCGATTGAAGCAGAGAGAGAGGCTGATAAAAAAGCTTCGCATCCTTTTGCCGCATTGCAGGCTTTAAAAGATGATTTAAAGATTAATTGAGAATTAATCAAAAACCGGTGGCGACGAGCACACCGGTTTTTGATGAACATCAGTAATAAACACTAGTAATAATAGTACAGCTTAAAAGTACATAAGTTTTAGGAGATATCCGTGGCAGTTCAAAAGAGTAGAAAATCACGTTCAAAACGTGGCATGCGTCGTTCACATGATGCAATCGGTGGCGCAACATTATCTGTTGATCCAACTTCAGGTGAAACCCATCACCGTCATCACGTAACTGCTGACGGTTATTATAAAGGCCGTAAAGTCGTTAATACTGGCGACGCATTTGAAGATTAGTATTATTTACCGTCAGTATCGAACATCGATAACTGTTTCGATACTGACGGTCAGTAATAAATATGGCGACCATTAAAACGGCAACCATCGCTTTAGATGCCATGGGTGGTGACTTCGGTCCTGAAGTTGTTATCCCGGCTGCAGTCCATGTAGCGAAAAAACTCAATGATATACATATCATCCTCGTCGGCGACGAGGAAGTTCTTCGTGCCAGCGCAAAAACACAGGGCATCGATCTAGACGATCATTTCGAGATCAAACATGCTTCACAGGTCGTTGAGATGCATGAAGATCCGCGTCATGCCGTGCGCAAGAAGAAAGATTCCTCCATGCGGGTAGCGATCAACCTGGTAAAAGAAGGGCAGGCGCAGGCAACGGTCAGTGCCGGCAATACCGGTGCGCTGATGGCGACGGCCAAGTTTGTCCTGAAGACTATTCCGGGAATCGACCGGCCGGCGATCTGTACCACCATCCCGTCTTTTGGCGGGCATACGCAGATGCTCGATCTGGGTGCGAATGTCGACAGCAGTCCCGAACAGCTGTTCCAGTTTGCTGTCATGGGCTCGGTGCTGGCTGAAGCGGTCGATAATACGCATACGCCAAAAATAGGACTGTTGAATAACGGCTCTGAAGATGTCAAAGGCAATGCCCAGGTCAAAGCAGCAAATCAGCTGATGAAAGGTGACGCGCCGTTTAACTATATCGGTTATGTCGAAGGTGATGATATCTACAGTGATAAGGTCGATGTCGTCGTCTGTGACGGCTTCGTCGGTAACGTATCGCTGAAAACCATGGAAGGGGTCGCGAAGATGATCGCCTCGATGATGCGCGAAGAGTTTAAGCGTACACCGCTCTCCATGCTGGCAGGCCTTATCGCTAAGCCGGTGCTTAACCGCTTCAAGCAACGGGCCGATCCGCGCATGTACAACGGTGCGTCGATGCTGGGTTTAAACGGTATCGTGATCAAAAGTCATGGCGGGGCAGATGTGTTAAGTTACGCTAATGCGATCGAGATAGCCGTACTGGAAGTCGAAAAATCGGTGCCGGAGCATATCCGTGAATGCATGGAACCGCTAATGAAAAAAACTATGGCCGATGAGGGCATGGCCGACAGGGGTCATACCGAGGAGACAGCAGCGTGAGTTACGCAAGAATAGCCGGTACCGGTAGTTACCTGCCTGAAAAAATACTGACCAATGCCGATATCGAAAAGATGGTGGATACCACTGATGAGTGGATCCGTTCACGCACCGGCATAGAAGAGCGCCATATCGCTGCAGATGGTCAGTATACGGTTGACCTTGCTGAGCAGGCCGCACTCAGAGCGATGGAAGCAGCCGGTAAGACCAAAGACGATATCGATCTGATCATCGTCGCCACCACGACCCCGGACCGTGTTTTCCCCAGTACCGCCTGTCTATTGCAGCAACGACTGGATATCCATGGCTGTGCCGCGTTCGATGTACAGGCAGTGTGTACCGGTTTTGTCTATGGTCTGGGTATCGCTAATAATTTTTTCCTGGCAGGCGCGTCGAAATGTGCGCTTATCGTCGGTGCTGAGACACTGTCCCGGGTCGTCGACTGGTCCGACCGCAATACCTGTGTATTGTTTGGCGATGGTGCCGGTGCCGTTATCCTCGAGCAGAGCGAAGAACCGGGCATCCTGTCCACACACCTGCATGCAGATGGTGCTTATGAGAACCTGTTGACCGTGCCCTATGGCGTCTCAACACGTGCCGATCAAATTATCGAAGGTAACGGCGGCATCCAGATGATCGGTAACGAGGTATTCAAGATGGCGGTCAATACCCTGGGTCGTATCGTCGATGAAACACTTACCCATAATAATATGGAAAAGTCGGATATCGACTGGCTGGTGCCGCACCAGGCGAATATCCGCATCATCAATGCCACTGCAAAAAAACTCAAGATGTCGACTGACCATGTCGTTGTTACGGTCAATAAGCACGGCAATACTTCAGCGGCTTCGGTTCCGCTTGCTCTGGATACTGCAGTACGTGATGGCCGTATCAAACGCGGTGAGACTTTGTTGCTGGAAGCCTTCGGCGGCGGTTTTACCTGGGGTTCGGCCCTGATAAAATACTAAGCAATCAAGGGCTAAACAGGCGTGTTACCTGTTCCCTTGTTCATGTTTCAACAGGTGAGTGATGGCAATCCTTGGTGCAATTCCCGTACTTAACTGTCATTCCATTGATGCCTCTCTGAGTTTTTATACACAGTTACTGCAATTTGTTGTCGTCAATAAACGTGAGCGTGAAGGCCGGCTTGACTGGGTGCATCTTATGCATGGTGAAACCACCCTGATGTTGCAGGTTGCCACCGAAGCGTTAGGTTCCCAAACTACACAATCATCTGGCCCGTCGTTAGAAGATGCGTCGAGCAATATCCGGCAGTCGCCGATATCCTTATACTTTTTTGTTACTGATATAAAAGACTTACATCACTTTGTTAAAGCAAAAAACAACAGTGTTTCTGCGTTAAAAGAAACGGACTACAGGATGCAGGAGTTCAGCATGTCAGACCCGGAAGGTAATACGGTTACGTTCGGGCAGAAGAATTGATTGTTTTCTCAACGTCGGTTCTTGACACAAAGGCGACGTTATTCGTCTTTCGTTATTCGTCGTTCGTAAAAAATACCAAACAGCAGGGACTGCATAGCCACTGGTTCATTTCGTGTTTTTAGCTTTTAACGAACGACGGCCAACGTCTCTTTCTAGCCGTAAGTTGACCATTCGTCAAAAAAATATTTTTAGCAAACCTGCTTTGTATTGTCCTTTTTCATATCATAACGCTGCTTATGTTTTGTCCTATGGCTCATAAATAACGTTAAACAACATTAACTTACAGTAATATTCTAATTTAAATATTTATAAGATTTTTATTGTTTTCTGGAAGAATGCTGATATACAATGAGCACTCTACAAAAATGAACAAAATGGAGCTGTAATGGCTGATCGTGAAACTGGTACTGTAAAGTGGTTTAATAATTCTAAAGGATTTGGTTTTATTGAAAGACAAGATGGCGAAGATGTATTTGTACACTTCAATCAAATCCGCGGCGATGGTTATAAATCTTTAGCGGATGGTCAACAAGTAGAATTTACTGTTGTAAAGAGCGATAAAGG
>JADFWE010000299.1 GCA_015222915.1 Pseudomonadota bacterium
ATAACGCCCATACCAACCAGGACACTGCTACACAGCGCTCGGCTTACCATTTTTTGCGCTCGATGCCCGAAGGGCACCTGCTTATCAATTTTGTAACTCATTTTATTTCTCCATCAGAATTTTGTTTAATTTTTAAAGCAGGTGCCCACAACAATTGCATACCACTATGGACACCCGCAGAGAACAAGATAATGAACGGGAAAGGTCAATTCAACACATTTGTTCGTCTGAATTCGTGCATTAAAGCAAATTAAAATAATATTACATTTCAAATAGATACATGAAGATAAAATAAAAATCGTACGAAAATGTACGATGCGTTTCCAGCCACATTGCAACGACATGGAAACCCGAGGAAAAAACGATAGATGAGAACGCCAGCCGAACGGCGCGCAGGTACAGCTGGCAGATAAACCGGATACACAGAGCCGCCTAACGGACCCCCGCCCGGCTATTTTAGCTACCGCGAGATTTGACACCGGCGACCAGCCGGCGCAAGGCGTCCAGTGCATCATTTAGCTCCTTGCACTTCTTGCCGGGTGACGCCTTACTCATGTTGCGCAGGACAAACTCAGCGGTGTCGACCGCCCGCTGACTTCGTGGATTTTTCGGACAGCTGTCAATATTGAGATATTTATCCAGTGTTCGGGTCGTCGGCGTCGATTTGTCGATATATACCGGCCAGATCCGGCTCTCTTCTGCCAGCTCAATCTTTGTCTTGCACAGATCATGCTCCCAACAGGACATCGCCAGGTTCATTATTTCAACGACCTGTTCACGCAGCTGCGATTTATGGGTATCAACTTCAGTGTCACCGGCGTCCCCCAGGCCCAGCCCCGGCATTAATCCCGGGTTGTCCTTGGCGAAAGCCAGCAGACTGCTGAGCGTCTGCTCCACTGCATCCAGTCGCTGATCTTTCTGTGACAAAGGTAGCTGTTCGGAGCGGGGAGCCGTATTTAATGCGATAGCGACACCACCCCGCCCCATCACATCAAAAGTATTAATACTGGCATTACTCTGGAACACATGGCCATCCTTGTGTTTACAGTTCAGCTGGGTGTGCAGATTACCCGACTGCAGCGTTTCATCAGCAGCACCGGCCAGTAGCGAGTGGATGTCGTCAGTAAAAAGATCAGCTATATCCAGATCGATAATTTCGTCACTGCTATAACCGAACAAACAGGTCGCCCCTTCGTTGAAATAGACGGCATCACTGTCATGATCAAAACACATCAACGCACTGTCATCCAGATTGAGCAACCGTTGCAGATCGTTGGTGCGCATCCTTACCTGTTCCGTCATAGAGTTGAAAGCATCGGCAAAAATATGAAACTCTCGCAAGCCCTTGTTATTGACGGTAAGCTCCAGTTTCCCATGGGTTATTTTTTCCATATCGGCAATCATGCGGCTAACCGGAGCAAACAGGAAGCGGTTAAACAACCACAGAGCAAACAGCAAGGTCGCTAACGACAATAACAGGAAACCGCTGATCGTCACCGTTTGCGTCCTATCCATTTCCCTGTTCAGCTCATCGATATTTTCATAACCGACAACTTTGAACGCCGGTGTTCCATCAGAAGCATGCAGGATGAACTCAACGGGCAGGTGCGCGCCTGTTATCACCTGCTCATTACTATCAATCTGCTCACCGGACATGGCATAGATATGCACCGATGTTTTCGTGATATTACCGATATCAGGAAGATTAAAGACCGGATTGACCACGATCTCCAGATAACCCACAGGGCGCAGGCCGCCCAGCGGAACCAGCATAGAAAACAGCGGCCCCTGGGCAGAAAGCCATAGTGCATCTATAGCTTTCAGGCGATCAGCGTCTTCCCTGTCATGCACCACGGCTGACATGTATTCTGAGAGCCGGCCACCAAGACCTTTATTGCCTGCACTACTCTCACCGATGAGCTCAAGGTTCATATCGTAAACCCTGATCTTACTCAGATCGATCTCATTCACGCCTACGAAACCGTTAACAAACGGATCATCAAGCAGCCTCGTAAGCAGCTCATCATTGTCAGCCTTATCGCTGGCGCTGCTGGAAGCATTTACCGCCGAGACCAGCTCTTTGCTATGACCGAGTTTCATACCAAGGTCAAAAGTACGGTTTCTGACCTTTTTCAGCATTTCCTGAGAAGCAACTTCGATGACACGAGACAGGCTGTTCATCTGAGCATCCAGCGCGGCCTGCTTAAAATAGGCACTGGCAAACAGGGAGAGAACGATCGCGATGATACCGATCATGCAAAAGACAGCGATAGTAGACGATTTAATTGAAAGTGACTCGATCTTCATCAATTAATTATAGACGGCTTATGCCTTAAAACTTCGTTAAGCTGGACACTTAATCGATAACTGCCGGCAGTCGTTTTTCAGCCCATTCCTTCCAGCCGCCACGGAACCAGATCAGGTTGCCATAACCCCAGCTTTTGGCCTTGTTGATCGAATCCGTGCTGCGCAGACAGCGCGCACCATTACAGTAGAACAGGATAGCTTTGCTCTTGTCTGGTGATATACGCTCGAGATCTTCCCGCTGTAAGCGCGTATTCAAAATATTGACAGCCCCCTCTATATGGCCCTTCATGTATTCTGATCTTTTGCGCGAATCGATCACGATCAGGTCAGGGTGACTAAGGATAAGATCAATCACCTCTTCAGCAGTAACGCTCCTCACCTCCTCAATGTTTTCCGGCGCATAAGGCTTTTGTCCTGCCGACAGGACGGACGAGGATAATACGGAGATGCAGATAAAGACCGCTCTCTGGTA
>JADFWE010000300.1 GCA_015222915.1 Pseudomonadota bacterium
TCCTGACTGAAGCGTAGCGTAATGGAAGGATCTTATACACCATGCCAATCATAGTGCGCCCGTCTCAAGATCCTTCACTGGCGTTCAGGATGACAGCAAATAAAAAAAGGTTTTTCTCTGTGCCCTCTGTGGTGAATAAGCTTTTGACTTTGATTTTGCATGTCTGCTCCTGGCCGTAAGCCGCCATTACCCGTTCCTTATCTTACTTAATGCGCCTCATCCCAGTTGTCGCCAATTCCGATATCAACGATTAGCGGCACTTTTAATGTCGCCGCCTGCTCCATTTCAATCCTTAATAGATCCGCCAATGCTTCAACGTCTTTCTCCAGCACTTCGACCACCAGTTCATCGTGCACCTGCATCACCACTTTTGCATCGATGTTACTGCGGCTTAAGGCGGCATCGACTGAAATCATCGCACGTTTGATGATATCTGCTGCGGTGCCCTGCATCGGCGCGTTAATCGCAGTACGCTCTGCATACTGGCGGCGCTGGCCGTTACGCGCGTTGATTTCCGGCAGGTACAGGCGACGGCCAAAAACTGTTTCGACGTAACCTCTGTCGTGCGCCTGCTCGCGTGTCTCGTCCATGTAGGCCTTAACACCCGGATAGCGGGCAAAATAGACATCGATGTACTCCTGTGCTTCATAACGGCCAATATTCAGCTGTTTTGCCAGGCCAAAAGCCGACAT
Source organism: Pseudomonadota bacterium (assembly GCA_015222915.1). Lineage (GTDB taxonomy): Bacteria > Pseudomonadota > Gammaproteobacteria > SZUA-229 > SZUA-229. The sequence goes on from JADFWE010000300.1 coordinate 693, forward strand.
GCCATAGATCAGTCCAAAATTAATGGCTTTGGCTGCACGACGCTGTTCTGGCTCTACCTCGTCAAGTTTTACAGCAAAAACTTCCGCCGCTGTGGCCCGGTGCACATCGACACCATCAGCGAATGCTTTCAATAAGTTTTCATCACCTGACAGGTGCGCCATTATGCGCAGCTCGACCTGTGAATAATCCGCCGCCAGCATCTTATAACCTTTGGGCGCGACGAAGGCCTGTCGGATACGCCGACCTTCTTCGCTGCGAATCGGGATGTTCTGCAGGTTTGGATCGGTAGATGATAACCGGCCAGTAGCCGCGACCGTCTGGTTATACGAGGTATGCACGCGGCCGGTTTTTTCATTGACCTGCAGCGGCAGTTTATCGGTATAAGTCGATTTCAGTTTACTCAGGCTGCGGTGTTCAAGTATCAGCTTAGGCAGAGAATAATCTTCTGCCAGCTCTTGCAACACATCTTCTGCTGTTGAGTACTGGCCTGTTTTGGTCTTTTTAGACGAAGGTATCTCAAGTTTTTCGAAAAGTATCAAGCTCAGCTGCTTTGGCGATGCCAGGTTAAATGTTTCACCCGCCTCTTCATAAGCCTGCTGTTCGACTTCTTTCATACGCTCTGCCAGCTGCTGACTCTGCACTTCGAGCATCGCCACATCAATTTTTACACCATTGCGCTCAATCTTTAACAGTACCTTCAGCAAAGGCAGTTCAATGTCACGGTAAACACTATTCAACGCCGGTTCTTTTTCGAGTTCGGCCTTTAATTTTTGATGGATCTGCAGAGTAATGTCCGCATCTTCAGCGGCATACGGCCCGGCCTGTTCCAGGTCGATCTCGTTAAAAGTGAGCTGTTTCGCCCCTTTGCCGGCGATATCTACGAAATGGACAGTATTTATTCCTAATAGACGCAACGCCAGGTCATCCATGCCGTGACGTTGCGTTGAATCCAGAACATAGGACTCCAGCATCGAGTCTTCTGCGATACCATTCAGGCTTATGTTGTGATTGGCCAGCACATGAGCATCGTATTTTAGATTTTGACCGATCTTCTTTTTGCTTTCATCTTCCAGCAGCGCTTTCAGCGAGCCGAGCACTTCCTGCTCACTGAGCTGCGGCGGCGCGTCCATGTAGTCATGGGCAAACGGGACATAAGCCGCGGCACCCGCTTCGACGGCAAAGGAAACACCGACCACCCTGGCTTTCATATAGTCCAGGCTGGTAGTTTCCGTGTCAAAGGCAAAACTGTCTGCTTTTTCCAGCTTTTTTAACCAGCCATCAAATGCTTTTTTATCCAGTATAGTTTCATAATTTGTCTCGACCGGCGCTGCTTCAGTAACACTAACGCTCGGTGATTCGCTATCAGTGCCCAGGTTTGATAACCAGGTCTTGAATTCCATCTCGGTATAGATCTGCTGGAGCTTGCCGAGCTGCGGCTCACGCATACTGAGGTCAGCTATCGCATGGTCAAGCGCAACATCACATTTGATGGTCGTCAGCTGACGAGATAATGGCAGCTGATTCAGGTTATTACGCAGGCTTTCCCCCACCTTGCCCTTGATCTCATCTGCATGGGCAACCAGGTTGTCCAGTGTTTCATACTGCTTTAACCATTTGGCCGCCGTTTTTGGTCCAACCTTGGGCACGCCCGGGATGTTATCCGAGGTATCACCCATCAGCGCCAGGTAATCGATAATCGCGGCTGGCGGCACATCAAATTTTTTCATCACCCCAGCTTCATCCATCAGCAGATTATTCATCGTGTTGATCAGGGTCACATGCGGGTTAACCAGCTGCGCAAGATCTTTATCGCCGGTCGAAATCAGGGTATCGACACCCTGAGCGGTCGCCTGCCTGGCATATGTACCAATAACATCATCTGCCTCAACCCCGGGCACGATGATCATCGGAAAACCCAGTGCTTCGACCAGCTCGTGCA
>JADFWE010000301.1 GCA_015222915.1 Pseudomonadota bacterium
GAAAAGATAAGTCCACCGATCCGGTCGTTATTCCTGGCGGCACTCCAGGCGATCAGGCTTGCCAGTTCGGTGGCGATAACCGATTTGAATTTATTGCGGGTGGCAAACATCATCGAGGCATTAAGATCCAGCCACAGCAGTACCGGACGTTCACGTTCTTCACGGAAGACTTTGGTGTGCGCAGTGCCGGTGCGGGCGGTCACCCGCCAGTCCATATTGCGTATATCATCACCTGCCTGGTAGATGCGCGATTCATCGAACTCCATACCGCGGCCTTTGAATGAAGACAGGTAGGCTCCGCCCTGTTTGGCGTGAATCTTACTGCTGTTCAGCAGTAACTGGCTGGCATGCATGCGCAGTCTTATCAGCGATTGTGTGCTGATCCAGGTGATGCCTTCGGCTTGTTTGTTTGTGTTGTTAATCATGTCTTGATGAGAAAACGGCAGAAGATAAAAGAAATTGCCGCGAAGGACGCAAAGGTCGCAAATTTTTTAATAAGTTTTTTCGCGTTCTTAGCGTCATTTGCGGCAAGTCTTATCTTTTTTTTACGGAACTGCGACCCGTGAGATGATTTCCTGGATGAAGTCGTCCGGGGTGATGCCTTCGGCCTCGGCTTCGTAACTCAGGATTACGCGGTGGCGTAATACGTCGAAGGCGATGGCCTGGATATCATCCGGGCTGACGAAGTCACGCTGGTCCAGCCAGGCATGGGCGCGTGCACAGCGGTCGAGCGCGATGGTGGCGCGCGGGCTGGCACCGTAGAGTATCCAGTTCTCCAGGTCGTCGCCGTAAGCGGCAGGGTCACGTGTCGCCAGGATCAACTGCAGCAGATATTCTTCGAGATTCTCTGCCATGTGGATATCCAGCACTTCGTTGCGGGCGCCGAAGATGCTCTGCTGGCTGATCTTTTCGATGCTGGTCTCGGTGTGCTGTATCTCGTCTTTGGCTTCCATGCGAGCCAGTTTTAAGATCTGTTTCTCAGCCGATGCTTCCGGGTAGCTGATGCTGACGTGCATCAGGAAGCGATCGAGCTGTGCTTCCGGCAACGGGTAGGTGCCTTCCTGTTCGATCGGGTTCTGGGTCGCCATCACCATAAATAATTGCGGCAGGGGATAGGTGATCTTGCCGACCGTGATCTGGCGTTCGGCCATGGCTTCGAGCAGCGCAGACTGTACTTTCGCCGGTGCACGGTTGATCTCATCGGCCAGTACCATGTTGTGGAACAACGGGCCCTGCTGGAAATGAAAGCTGCCTTCCTGCGGGCGGTAGACCTCGGTGCCGGTCAGGTCAGCGGGCAACAGGTCAGGGGTGAACTGGATACGGTGAAAGTCGCTCTCGATACCCTCGCTGAGTATCTTGATGGCTTTGGTCTTCGCCAGTCCGGGTGCGCCTTCGACCAGCAGGTGACCATCGGCCAGTATGGCGATCAACAGTCGGTCGACCAGTTTTTCCTGGCCGATGATGTGGTTTTGTACGTGTTTTTTAAGTGTCTGTAACGATTCCAGATTAGTCATTGTTGTTAGTTTCTACCACGTTTCGTTGGAATGCTTTTCAGCGTTGTTTGTTTATATGTTCGAGTCGTTTTTTAGGATAATCCCTGACCGAGAAAGTTCACTCCCAAATGGGGTGTTATCTTATCGTTCTTTGTTAGGTAATATCGTGTTGTTTTATCGATTTTCAATATATCGATTATTCAGCATCAGGTGCTTCCTGCAGCAAGATTTCTGCAGAAAGATAATCGGGAAATTGGTGAGCCGGTGGGAATATCCACAGGTGATTCCAATGCTGCCCCCGCAACGGTGATTGGTGAGATATGTTCGACCACTGCGAATGCTTTCATTCGTGGGAAGGGAACGTATCGAGTATCTTTTCAGATACACACCATAAGCCCGGAGACCGGCCTGTTGTGCTCATATATTAGTCGCGGCGGGCGGCATGGTGTGGGGTGTCCTGCTGTTTCTCCGGGTTTCCCTTTCCCTGTTGCCTCCATTAATTTTTGGAGGATTCTATGTATAAACTTTTATCTACAGGCGTATTCGTCATAACAGCGGGTATTTCGTTACCTGTATCTGCTGATACTACATCTACAACTGTAATTCCCCCGGTTATTGTTAGTGCTGCCCGTACGGCGCAAAGTACATTAACAACACCTGCGAGTATCAAAGTTATTTCTCGGCAGCAAATTGAAAACAGTGGTGCCAGTCATGTCGTTGAAGTGTTACGTGGACAGGGCGGTGTGCAAATTAAAGATCTTTATGGTGATGGCAGCCGTGCAACGGTTGATATGCGCGGCTTCGGTAATTCTGCAGGTTCCAATACGCTGATACTGATCGATGGCAGACGATTAAATAATCCGGATATAGGTTCACCTGATCTGAACAGCATCGCACTTGATGATGTCGAGCAGATCGAAGTGGTGCAGGGCAGTGCGGGTGTCTTGTTCGGTGACCAGGCCGTTGGCGGTGTGATCAATATCATTACACGCAAGCCGGGTGCGTTAAGACATTCATTAAAGTTATCTGCTGGCAGTTATAACACCATTAACGTACATGCGATGACTTCACAGGCGCTGGATAACGGTATCAATTATCGTGTTTCTCTGGATGCACGAGAGTCTGATAATTACCGTGATCACAATGA
>JADFWE010000302.1 GCA_015222915.1 Pseudomonadota bacterium
AACTAAACTTTGAGTTTTTTGTTAGTTAGATGTTTTTTGATGTACGTCAAATGTAATTGGCTTTCAGATGTGTAATTTTTGGGGTTTAGGTAGTATATCTGACCGCTAGCAGCCAGAACCGGACAGTCAAAAAATATTTCACCACATCCTACTTTTAACGAACGACGAAAAACGAGCGACGGTCAACTTCTCTTTTGTATCAGCCGCCGGTCATACTCATCAGGCGGACGACCTGATCCGGTTTATTATTGAATTCATGTTTTTCCGGTTTTAGTGAGATGGCATCGATCAGTACGGTTTTTAGCTCATCATCAGTGATACCGTTTCGAAGCAGTGGACGCAATTCTACTTTATCGTCCTGTCCCAGGCAGAGGTAGAGGGTACCGTCGACGGACAGGCGTACGCGGTTGCAGGTCTCGCAGAAGTGCTGTGATATCGGGGTGATAAAACCGATGCGTAGATCGGTGTTTTTTATCTGCACGTAGCGTGCAGGACCGCCGCCGGGCATGACACCGGGAACAAGGTCATAACTCTGTGCCAGCTGCTGCTTCACGGTCTGCAGATCGAGATAATGGTCGGTGGCATCATCGCTGGTCGCACCCATCGGCATGGTCTCGATGAAGCGCAGGGTGAAGCCGTGCTGCAGGCAAAACCCAACCATGTCTTCAAATTCGTCATCATTGATGCCTTTCATGGCAACCATGTTGATTTTGATCGGTGTGAAGCCAGCTTCTTTCGCTGCCATCAGGCCATCGAGAACCGGTTGCAGTTCACCACCGGTAATCTCTTTGAAACGCTCTGGCTTTAAGGTGTCCAGGCTGACATTGATCCTGGAAACGCCTGCTTCATGAAGGCTGGCAGCATGTTTTTTTAGCAGCGTTGCATTGGTGCTGAGGGACAGGTCGCTTAGACCGGGCAGTGCGGTAAGACGTGATGAGAGTTCAGTTATACCTTTTCGTACCAGCGGTTCACCACCGGTCAGGCGCAGGCGTGCTACGCCAAGTTCGGTGAATACTCTGATAACCCGCTCGATCTCATCGAATGTTAGCCAGTGTTCCGGCTGTTCGAAATCCCTGAAATCTTTTGGCATGCAATAGAAACAGCGCAGGTTGCACTTATCGGTCACCGACAGGCGCACATATTCGATACGACGTCCGAAAGGGTCGGTGAGTGCTGCGTTGCTATGTATGGTCGTTTTATCCATGCCGGGTTTTATAGTAAGCCTGAAGTGTTTTGTATATTACCTACTAACTCAGGGGTTTAAATAGCGGGCGTTAAAAAAGCAGGAGATATATCACCGCGAAGGTCGCAAAGGACGCAGAGAATACAATTCATCTTGTTTTTCTTCGCGTTATTTTGCGTCCTTCGCGGCAAAAAGCTCTGCATCTTATATCTGTCAGTAAGATTAAAGCTTAAATATCACCGATAGATGAACCGGGGTCGACATCATGCATATCAGGCAGCTCATGCGCGATACCTTTATGACAGTCGATACAGGTCTTTCCGGCATCAAGACCTTCGGAGTGCGCTTTTACTGCACGGCGGCCCTGCTCACCGAAGTCCATGTATTCAAAGTTATGGCAGTTACGACATTCACGTGAGTCGGTTTTCTTCATCGCTTTCCAGACATTGCTAGCCAGTTGCAGGCGTTTACCCTCGAATTTCTCACGGGTATCGATGGTGCCCAGTGCCTTGTGCAGTAACTCGTTACTGGCCTGTATCTTACGCACCACCTTATGGTTCCATTCTTTAGGTACGTGACAGTCAGGACAGGTCGCACGTACACCGGTACGGTTGCTATAGTGGATGGTCTGTTTGTATTCCTGGTAGACGTTGTCTTCCATCTCGTGGCAGGAGATACAGAAATCTTCATTGTTGGTCATCTCCATGGCGGTATTAAAGCCACCCCAGAAGAGGACGCCCGAGATGAAACCGACAACCAGCAGCGTGCCCAGTGAGTAAGTGACAGAGGGTTTCTTCAGTACCTGCCATATTCTGCAGAGTATCATGTCATTGCATTCTTTCGAGTTTTTATTACTCATGATAAGTAAATTCCGTAAATGATTATTTAACGTTATAGCGGATCATTTTCGACCCCAGGTTTCGTCGCTGGCTTACTGCTGTCCAGAGATCGCTGTAATCGGTGTGAATTCATTTTCTACCAGCGGTTTAGCATCGACCTGTGGAACGTGACACTGGGTGCAGAAATAACGCCGTGCTGAAACATTCGCTAACACGTGTTTGTCTCTTGACTCAAAATGCGTCTGGCTGATCTTTGTTGCACCGGCTTCTCGATAATCGGCCCAGCTGTGGCAGCTCATACATTTGTTTGATTTGAGGTTGATGCGGTAGTTGGTGATCTTGTGCGGGATCAGCGGCGGCTGTTGCACGTAATCACGGGCAATCGGTTCACCGTCTTTATTGTATTTCTTTGCAGGCGTAGTGGTCGAGTCATTGTCGATATCGTTACCGCCTCGTAAAGAGGAAACACTGTCCGAAATCGCCTGCATGCTCATTCCTGCAGTAAGTAGCAATGCCATTATCAAAGTTATTTTTTTCATTATCTTAATACCTCTTTCCTAAGAAAATATTTTTTAAGAAGTTACCGTTTTATCACTAAATTTATTGCTGTCTGACACATCATTATTCACCTTGTTATTCAGGCGAAGGCCGAAATGAAAAACATCTTTGGCGCAGACATCTATACAGCGGCCGCAGTTGGTGCAATTCGATGAGGTGATCACCGGGCCAGCACCGTTGATGGCTTTTAATGCAGTGCGTATCACCTGTTGTTCCGGGCACACCATGAAACAGTCCATGCAGTCGTCACATGCTTCGCGGTTGTCTGCACGCATGCGGATGAGGCTGTTATTACCGAGTAAGCTGTAGAAAGCGCCGACCGGGCACAGGTGGCTGCACCAGGCACGTCTGCTTACCAGCAGGTCTAATAGAAATACGCCGAGTACGATGATCCAGGCCAGTCCCATGCCGAAGATAAGGCCGCGGTGTAGCATGGATACCGGATTGATGATCTCCCAGACGATGCTGCCCGTGACGATCGACAGTATGAAGGTGAATGCCAGGATCCAGTAACGTGTCTTGCGCGATAGTGACGAAGCGCCGGAAATTTTGAACTGTTCGCGCAACCACTGCGCAGCATCGGTAATCATGTTGACCGGGCAGATCCATGAACAGTATACGCGTCCACCGACCAGAACATAAAAAGCAGTAACGATGAGCGCGCCGGTGATAGCGCTAAGTTCCGGTACATGCCCCGCGACGAGACTCTGTAACAGGATATATGGATCGGTCAGCGGCAGCACATCCAGGACCAGGCTGGAATTGAGGTTGCCGGTTACGATCCAGACACCGAACCATGGGCCGAGTAAAAATAAAAACAGGATGGATAACTGGCTGCCGCGTCTCGCCAGCAGCCACTTGTTGGCCGCTAGCCGGCCTTTCTGCTGAACGGCGTCAGCCCCGGGGTGCAGTGCACGGCTCATTTCCGTGTGCCTCCCTGTTTGCTCAGGCTACCGTTTGAACCATCGTTGAGGCTGTTTCTATTCAATGTATCCAGAGGATTGCTACTAAAAGGTGAGTCCGAAGAAGCCGGGTCTTTACCCTGGTTCATGATCAGGCCTTCACCTTCAATATCGTAAGACTGACCCTGCGGCAGGTTATATCTGTGTTCGACATCTGGTGCTACCAGACTTTCGCCGGCACGGTTCTTCTCTTTCCAGCCCCAGCGGTAATGATGACCCAGTTCACCTTTTGCCAGTTCAAAAGGCATCACGCGGATAGCAGTGGTCTCGAGTACGCAGGAGCGTTCACACTTCCCGCAACCGGTGCAGTGATCGGAATGCACTGTGGGAATGAACAGCGCATGTTTGCCGCTGCGCACATTGTGTCTCATCTCAAGGGTAATCGCCTTGTCGATGACCGGGCACACACGGTAGCAGACGTCACAGCGCAGGCCCTGAAAATTCAGGCAGTTCTCTTCATCGATCAAGACTGCCAGGCCCATGCGGGCATCGTCGATATCCTCCAGACTGTGATCAAGTGCGCCGGTCGGGCAGGCTTTTACGCAGGGGATGTCTTCACACATCTCACAGGGGATGTCGCGGGCGGTGAAATACGGTGTGCCGGTGGCGACACCACCGCTATCGCCGAATTTCGCCAGCTTCAGGGTATCGTAAGGGCAGTCACGCACACACAGGCCGCAACGCACACAGGCACCGAGGAAATCTTTCTCATCCAGAGCGCCGGGCGGACGGATGGCGCCAGCCGGCAGCGAGACCGCCTGTCGTGAATACAGGCCGACACCGAGTGCCACCAGGGAGGCGGCACCGGCAGCACGGGCAGAGTCCAGCAAGAACTTTCTCCGGCTGTGGTTAGCTACGTTCTTGCCTTTTGTCGGCTGAGTATTCATGGCTATTGCTGATGTGATCGCAAGTTAGCTGAGTCAGATACGGCTCAGGCCTTAACGACCTTAACCGCACATTTTTTATAATCCGTTTCCTTGGAAAGCGGATCGGTGGCATCCAGTGTTACCTTGTTGATCAGGCGGCTGGCATCAAACCATGGCACGAAGATCAGACCTTTCGGTACTTTGTTTCGTCCACGGGTTTCGATACGGGCGACGATCTCACCACGGCGACTCTGAATCTTCGCTGTCAGACCACGGCGGAGACCGCGTGCCTTGGCATCATCAGGGTGCATGAAGATCACCGCATCCGGGAATGCGCGGTATAACTCAGGTACACGACGGGTCATAGAGCCTGAATGCCAGTGTTCCAGTACACGGCCGGTACATAACCACAGATCGAACTCCTTATCAGGGCTCTCTGCTGCTGGCTCATATGGCGCAGTGATGATGTTGGCCCTGCCGTCTTTCCTGCCGTAGAAGCGAATATCTTCACCGGTTTTAACGTAGGGGTCGTAACCTTCACGGTAACGCCACAGGGTCTCCTTGCCGTCGATAACCGGCCAGCGTAGACCACGGGTATTATGATAGACGTCGAACGGCGCCAGTTCGTGACCTTTCTTGGGTCCTTCGAACTGGAAGCGGCGGTATTCTTCGAACAGACCTTTCTGCAGGTAGAAACCAAAATCATCCATCTCGTGATTATTGTACTTGTTACCGTCACTGTCGGTCACGGTCTCCCTGGCGAACTGGTCGACCTGACCGTTGGCAAAGAGAACCTCGTACAGGGTCTTGCCCTTGTATTCAGGGTTTTTCGCCAGCAGGTCATCGGTCCAGACGTCATCGGTTTTGAAACGTTTGGAGAATTCGACTACCTGCCACAGGTCGGAACGCGATTCACCAGGAGCATCCACCTGCTGACGCCAGAACTGGGTGCGGCGTTCGGCATTACCATAGGCACCTTCCTTCTCTGTCCACATCGCAGTCGGCAGGATCAGGTCCGCCGCCATCGCGGTAACGGTCGGGTAGGGGTCGGAAACCACGATGAAGTTATCAGGGTTACGGTAACCGGGATAGGTCTCCTCGTTAAGGTTAGCGGCTGCCTGCATGTTGTTATTACACTGTACCCAGTAGGCGTTCAGCTTGCCGTCTTTCAACATGCGGTTCTGCAGCACTGCGTGGTAGCCGGGTTTACCGGGGATAGTGCCTTCCGGTAATTTCCAGATCTTTTCAGCCAGATCACGATGGCCTTTTTTCTTGACCACGTAATCGGCAGGCAGACGATGTGAGAAGGTGCCCACTTCGCGTGCGGTGCCACAGGCAGAAGGCTGACCGGTCAGTGAGAACGGACCATTGCCCGGTTCTGAGATCTTGCCGGTTAACAGATGCACGTTGTACATCAGGCCGTTGGCCCATACACCACGGGTGTGCTGGTTGAAGCCCATGGTCCAGAAGGAAGTGATCTTCTTCTTCGGATCGGCATACAGTTTTGCCAGACGCAGCAGCTTTTCTTCCGGTACACCGGATAGTTCCGAGGTGTATTCCAGGGTATAGGGTTCGAGAGATTTCGCGTATTCCTCGAAGGATATCTTGCTCAGCTTGCCGCCTTTGCCGGTTTTCTTTTTCTCCAGCGGATGATCAGGGCGTAAACCGTAACCGATGTCGGTCGGAGTCTTGGTAAAGTTCACGTGCTTGCCGATAAAGTCTTTACTGTAGGCTTTGTTCTGCACGATGTAGTTGGCGATGTAATTCAGTATGGCCAGATCCGTCTGCGGGGTGAAGATCATGTTGTTATCACCCAGATCGAAGCAACGATGTTCGAAGGTCGATAATACGTGAACCTCACTGCCTTTCTTGGTCAGACGGGTATCGGTGAGGCGAGACCAGAGGATAGGATGCATCTCGGCCATGTTAGAGCCCCACAGAACGAAGGCATCTGCGTGTTCCAGGTCATCGTAACAGCCCATAGGTTCATCCGCACCGAAGGCACGCATGAAACCACCCACCGCAGAAGCCATACAATGGCGTGCGTTCGGGTCGATATGGTTAGAGCGGAAGCCGGCCTTGTAGAGTTTAGATGCGGCATATCCTTCCCATACGGTCCACTGTCCGGAACCGAACATGCCGACGGTAGAGGTCAGTTCTTCGGCTTTCTTGCCTTCGTTAGCTTTTTTGTCGTGTGCCAGTGCGGCTTTGAATTTTTCTTCCATGACGTCGAAGGCTTTTTCCCAGCTGACCGAGGTGAAGTCACCTTCTTTATCGTACTGGCCGTTGCTCATGCGCAGCAGCGGCGTCGTCAGACGATCTTTACCGTACATGATCTTGGACAGGAAGTAGCCTTTGATACAGTTCAGTCCACGGTTGACCGGTGCATCCGGGTCACCCTGGGTGGCGACCACGCGCCCGTTTTTGGTGCCGACCAGCACGCTACAGCCTGTACCGCAGAACCGGCAGGGCGCTTTGTCCCAACGGATATCATCTTTGGTATTTGCCAGTGCTTCTTTTACGCCCGGTATGGTAATGCCTGCTGCGGTAGCGGTTGCGGCGATAGCATTTGTTTTAATGAAATCTCTTCGTGTTAGTTTCATTACTCGGCCTCCTGTTGACCTTGAACTGTTCTTATACGTTTAAATTTTTGTGTAGATGTCTGTGTATCTAATGTTTTAAATCTGTTGGATATTTGAATCTAGTCATCAAAATGGTGATAGACCATCGCTGCCGACAGTACGCCGGGCACTTGCTGAATCTCCACCAGTATGTCTGATACCTTGTTTGCGCTTTCCTGCTCGACGGTGACAACGATGCGACCATCCTCGTTATTGCCATGAACCTCGACACCTTCCATCGTCGTCAGTACTTCTTCGATGGAGATGATCTTTTCCGGATAAGCTTTTACTACTACGCCGCTTATATTCATCGTGTTACCTTCGTTGTTGTTAATCCTGTCTGTATATGCTTCAAAAAAACTACTGGCTCAAATCATTTTAATGTACGGCTAATGTACGGAGATCGCATCTACCGGACACACCGAAACGCAGGCACCGCAACCGGTACAATCCGTATCGCTGACCAGCGGAATTGAGATTCCCCCCAGACGTGGCGGCATTTTTATCGCACGCGCCTCGCAGGGGTCGTAACAGCCTCTACATTCCACACCCTGAAAGGTGACGCAGGTTTTTTCGTTGATATCGGCTTTGATCGACCATGGCTCGCGTTGCGGGCTTCTGAGGAGTGCTTTGGGTTGGCAGGCGGCAGTGCAGTCACCGCAGAACAGGCATTCGCTGGCGCTGAAATCGATGACGGGAAAATTGGCGCGTGCCGGTTTGATGATGTCTGTCGGGCATGCGGAGATGCAGTCGCCACAGTTGGTGCAGGTCTCGGTGAAGAGGGCCTCGTCGATCGCCCACGGTGGACGAAGCGGTGATTCTTTTCCTTTGAAATCACCACGAAGAAACTGCATTCTGCTGACTTGAGTGTTCATCTTATATTGCCGATGCCTTAAAGTTCTGCTACGGATGTTATCCATGTTGCAGCCCGTGATACATGACTTAAATCAAGCCCATGTAAAACAAATAAGTATTCCAGTAATAAGTGATATAGAGCCGGTGTAAGACTCAGTCCACGACACCATTTAATTAGAACGCAGACCTTACTCAGCTGTCAAGCCGCTGCCAGTGCCCGGGAGCCTCTGGTCGATATTTTTGGCAGGGATGGGGGGCTGGGCTATCGGGCTGGCACGTACCAGGTAGCGAAGTGAACCGCCGGCGGTGGCTGCCTCAAAAGGGTAGCAGGTTACCAGCACCAGTGAACGGTCATCGCTGTCGTTTGGCAGGCGGAAGGTCTCGCTGTCGACGATCTGGAAACTTTCGACATGATATTGCACGCCGCCAGCACGGGTCTGCAGATAGATCCGGTCGTTTATCTTCAGATCTTTCAGGAAGTTAAAATGCGTATCACGGTGCCCGCTGATCATGGTTATGCCGCCGCTATCCGGCGTGGCACCGGCAAATGACAGGCCCGGCCCGAACGCCAGGCTGCTGCCGCTGTCACCGGCGAGCACGATCTGTTCGATGCCGTGCTGCGGCACCCGTAATTTTGCCACCGGCCAGGTGTCTGCCCAGGGCCATGGTCTATGGCTATTGTGAGTATTCGCCTGGTCATCGATCGTCAGCTGCCATGAATGATTCAACAGCTGTTGTGCCACCATGGCTTTACCCTGTATCCAGCCGGCCGAGGCCAGCTGCCACAGGCTTAAACTGAACAATATTACGATGACGACAGTGCTGAGTATTCTCAGGTGTTTTTGAAAGCAGTCTTTCACGATATCAACCCATGTATGGTCTTCGTATGGTCTGCGTATGCTCTACGTATGCAGGGCACACGATACAACGAAAGCGCAGCAATAAAAAACAGCAGGCCAAGCAGCAGCTTAAGTTCCGAACCTGTCGCCGTCTGTGCCAGTCTCATCTGTGCCATCATGGTATTCCCGTTACCGGCGTTAGCCCGTTTCCAGCCATGCGGCAGGTTGTTTTTCATGCGCTGCTGGTACAGCAGTTCGCTGATATTGACCGGCGTAACATCCACTGCCACCAGGCTTGTGAAACGGCTGACCAGGTGATGTTGCAGCGCGGTACTGGTGATTTCCTGTTTGATCGCATCACGAACATTATCTGCCGTCGATTCATGGCGCAGGCTCATCAGCGATGCGACCTTTTCACGCGCCCATGCCACTCTGATGCCGTCGCGACTGCCATCGCGACTCATGTTCTCTGCTGATGTTTTACCCTGCAGTAGCTGTGCCGCAGTGATACTGCTATGCCACTCGGTATTGCCGTAGTCGCCCCGGATGTCGATGCTATCCGGCAGGTTTTTACCCTTGATCAATATGGTGGCGGTCTCTCCTGCATACAGGTCCGGGATGATGTTTGGAAACATTTCATAAGTGTTGTGGTCATCCTGGCTGGTGTTGAGGTCCAGCTGTATATTGATCAGTGCCGGGTTCTCCAGCTTTTTAAACAGCGCGACCGTCTTCTCATGAACTTCGTTGACATCACCGATGTAGGTAAATGTACCGCGGCCTTTGTTCGCGGCCTTGCGCATGAAGTAGGAGTTAGGAGCTGAACCGATGCCGATGGTAAACAGCCGGTTATTGCCCAGCTGATCATCGATCACCTTAAACAGTTCGACTTCATTACTGATATTGCCATCGGTCAGAAAAACCACCTGGCGGAAACGGGAAAAGGTTTCCTGCTTCGATAAGGCAAGTTTTAGCGCGCCCAGCATCTCGGTACCGCCATCGGCCTGCAGGTTGTCGATGTAGTGTCTTGCGATATTTTTATATTGTGCCGATGCGATGACGGCCCCGGGGAACAGGCTGCCGCTCTCATGATTGAACCAGATAATGTTAAATCTATCGATGGACGAAAGACCATCCAGTGCGGTGATCAGTGACGCTTTTGCCTGGTCGATCGATGTGCCAGCCATAGAGCCGGAGATGTCCAGTACGAAGATGACATCACGTGCCTGGACTTTCTGCTGCAGGTGGCCGAGATCAGACGGCAGTACTGTCAGCATGGTGTAGTGATCACCGTCTATCTCCTGTTCGAATACCGATAGCTGCGGCTTATCGATCAGTTCCGGTTTCCAGACCAGTTCGAAATCACGGTCAGCTTTGATCGATTCGCCCATGGTGGAGATGCTGTAGCGATTTTCACTGGTCTGTTTGATATCGATCTGGTGATAAGAGCTATCCAGTTCGGCAAGGCTGACACCGGCATCGAGCAGGATGTGGATACGTGTGGGATTGTTATCATTGTCTGTCTCGTCGGTTTGTGTGTAGACGCTGGTCTGATCGGGGAGCGGTGAGACATATTTCTGCAGAGCGGTATTCGCTTTGTCAGCGCCCGTCTGATGCAGGTCAGGGTTGTAGCGTGGACCGACCACCATAGGAAAACGTAGACGGTAGCGTTCGTCTCTATATTCGAGCACCTGCTGGTATTCAAATTCCACTGTGATCTGTTCACCCGGTGCGATATTGGCCAGTGATGTAGTAAAAACATTCGGCCGCTGCTGTTCGATCAGGCTGGCTTTTTTACCGGCGGCTTTTGCCTGCTGATAGATCTTCTTCGCTTCCACCCGTTCTTTTACTCTGCCTTCGATGATGCGCTCACCGATCCTCATCCTGAACCGGTCAACGGCCGCTCTTTCAGGTAGCGGGAAAACATAGATGCCTTCTGCCCAGTATTCACTGCTGTTGATAAACATCTGCCTGACCGTGGCGCGGGCGATGGCACCGGTGATGTTGATATCGACATCGGTCTGCATCTGCAGGGCTTCGATATAGATATTCTGTCGTGTGGTGCTATCAGCGTCAGGTGTTGTTCCATAGTCGGGTTTTAACCATACGGAGCCATGCTGTGACTGGTAAGGACTATCTGCACCTTGTTCTGTAGAGTCATTTATGTCTGCGTAGACATATTGAAATAACAATCCGAAAACCAGGTAGACGCTGGCAACGACCAGTACCTTGCGTACCAGGTTTAATGATCTCGAGCAGATGGTATGTTGCGGTTTAACACGTTGAAAATAGCAGGTATTCATATTTGGCTCCTGTGAAGGAAATATCGGTGGCACTTGCGTGCCACCACATGTGAGAGAGGATCTTTTTGTCAGAAATTTTTGATGCGCTTGTAGCGATGACCGACGGTGACGATCCGGTTACCGGCAGTGACCAGGTAGGCGTTCATCAGGCTGGATAACCGACGGATGACAACCTTGCCGACATCGGATGTCAGCAGGCGCACGCTTTTTTTATCGAAGTAACATACGATGGTGCCGTTGATGCTTCGTTTGCGTGATCCGTACTGGCATAACCAGTGGATGATGAGTGGTGGGATACAGCGTTGCTGTGATCTCTCCAGTGCGTGGCTGGTCATCCTGAAACCGCGTTCACGACTGAAGATGTTCATGTAGACCATATCCTCACCGCCCATGGCGGTGCCATTACCGACATCATGTCTGCCCTCGTATCCGTTACCTTTTAAACTGGGTAAAGGTCCGTCGACCCCGATCATTGGCAGGTCCAGTTCTGCAGAGGTACCGGTCGGCACCTCTGAAGGCATCACGGTTGTCTGCTGCGCTTTCAAGGCCATCACCTCTAGAACCGGCTGCCGGCATCGGCAACAACGGGGCTGATGCTGATTTCAGAAGCATCGTTAGCAGATACGTCAGCAGACACGTCGTCTGCATCCATCTCGGACAATGCTGTTTTCATGCTGTGGATCGAGTCGACCGTTTTTCGCTCGAAACGGATGACTACCTTGCGGTCGAAGGTGTAACCGTCAAGATCACCGGGTGCTGAAACCATCTTCATCTCACCGAAGGCTCTGCTGATGATGCGGCTTTCATCGACACCGGCATCGATCAGTTGCTGGCGAACTGTTTCGATACGCTCATTGGCCAGTGCGATATTCTGTGACTTGTCACCACGTCGGTCGGTATAACCGTCGAGATGGATCTCCAGGCTGTCCATGGTGTTCAGCAGATCGGCGATGGCTGCCAGACGGGCAGGATAGAAGCTTTCGATATCGGTACTGCCGGAACGGAAATACACATCGAGGCTCAGATCAGCAGTAAGGATATCCACAAGTTCGTCCTGTCGCGTATATACGTCCTCATCGAGAACCGGTTCTATAGCGCCCAGCTGAGCGACCTGTATGCCGTCATGCGTGGTGTTCTGCTCACCGGAGGTATCCGTTGAAAACAGATCGTCTGATGATGCGGTGTATGCCACTGTCTCGCCTGGTGAGTCATCGGCAACTGCCAGCGTTGTTTGCTGAAGCTCGTCTGTATCTTCTTCAGCGATGCTCTGTTCTGAGCCGATCAATGCGCCAATAAGGCCGCCGACGACAAAACCGACAGGGCCGGCAACAACAGTACCGGCGATAGCACCGACACCCATGCCTGAATACATTTGGTTTTTATCGGATACTTCCTTATTATCTTCTGCCTTTGATAGACTTGTCTCAGTAGCAGGGTTCTCAGTGATGGATTCTGCGATAATAGTGCTTTCGACGACGGTGTCCGTTGTGCTGACTTCTGCAGAGCCTGTTTCGACGGAGCCTGTCTGATCTGTATTGATACTGGCAGCAACAGAAAGGTCAGACGCCGGACTGTCTGCCGGTAAAGTATCAGCAAGGGCCAGTGTATTCAGCGCAGCGCCAGACAGCAGTGCAGTAGACATCGCCAGTGTGATAGCAGTATTTAATATTGATTTTTTCATTATCGTTCTCCACAAATAATTGATATGTTCGGGTAAAAGGTTCAGTGGTCATACATTCGAAAGTGCATGTTGTGTCTTCCCCTGTACTTCCACGGTTGCCATTAGAACAAGGCAGCTGTTTTCAATCTTTGGCAGTCGATGGACGAAATATGGAGAGATTATGGAGATGCTCAAAAACAACAGGAGCGGAATTCATTCCGCGATAAGGTGTTCATGTGATACAAACCATCGCCATCGTCGAAGATGACAGAGACCAGCGTCACTATTACGCTGAAGCCTTGCGTGCGCATGGTTATGAGGTCAGTGAATACGAAGACCGGGAGCAGGCGATCGCCGCGTTCGAACAGGCGCTGCCGGAGCTGGCGATACTGGATATCGCGTTAAAAACCGATGTCGGCGGCGGTTATGAAGTCTGCCGTTATCTGCAGCAGCGTGATGCGACTCTGCCGGTCATCTTTCTCACCAGCCGCGGTGATGAACTGGATAAGATCTATGGTCTGCAGCTGGGTGCCTGGGATTACCAGACCAAACCGGTGTCACTGGAGTTTCTGATCGTACGCATCGAATCTTTCCTTCAGATAAAGCAGTTAAATTCGAATGCGGTAGCTGTCAAAGGGGAAGATGCGAATCAACGTTTCGGTGATCTTAAGATCAATAGCAGAGCCATGGTCTGCCACTGGAAGGATCAGGAAGTTAACCTGACGCCGACTGAATTCTCACTCTTGCAGGCAATGCTGGATGCTGCGCATGAGACGGGTCAGGGTGTCAGTGTTGATGATCTGATCAAGGCCACCCGTCAGGGTATCGTCGAAGAGAATACCATCAGTACCCATATCCTTCACATCAGAAAAAAATTCAAGAAGATCGATACGGACTTCCAGTGTATAAAAACACGGTACGGTCTGGGCTATCAATGGATGTGCAGTTGAAGTCGAACAGGCTCAAATGCTCAGACG
Source organism: Pseudomonadota bacterium (assembly GCA_015222915.1). GTDB lineage: Bacteria > Pseudomonadota > Gammaproteobacteria > SZUA-229 > SZUA-229. Next base: position 13,661 of record JADFWE010000302.1, read on the forward strand.
GGGTGCCTGGATGAAGTTGCGTACCCGACTATTGATCTTCAGTTCCGTCTTCCTGGTATTGCTGCCGTGGTTCGGTTTTCATTTTACCGAAAAAGTCGAACAGTCATTATTGCAGGGGCAGGAAGAAGCGCAGTCCATGGTGGCATCCGCCATCGCCACCGTGTTGAATGGTTATACCGGTCTTTTTGATATCGACGAGGATGCTCTGTATGTCTATCCGGTCAAGCAGCTTATCGATGTCGACGGTTATGACGAGGACTGGCAATCATTAGCCCAGCGTTTTACTGATTATGCAGACGGGGTTTTCTCGCTGCTACTGACTGATCGTGATGATTACCTGTATGTTTATATAAAAGTTAGAGACGACGATATCATCTACCGCAATCCGCGCTATGTGCCGCTGGATTCCAGTGACCATGTTCGCCTGGAATACCTGGACAAAGATAACCGGCGTCATCGACTCGTCGTCCTCGCAGAAGCGCAGGGCAGGGGCAGTGTCTATGAAGTTAAAGATGACTGGCGCTACTGGCTCACGGGGAAAAATGTTAATGCGGTTTATGCTTTCTGGCGTGAGACCCAGAGAGGATATGACGTAGAGCTACGCTTGCCCCGGAAATGGCTGGAGCCTAACCGCCGCCTGTCGATCAGCGTGGTCAACGTCTTCAGCGATAACGAACGATACCCGGACACCGTGCTGGCGACCCATAGTTCAGATTACAGCGCCCTGAATCCACTGCTGTTTCAATCTTCCGAGATCAGCAACGTGATAAAAAATCTCAGTGAGTCTGATTCCAGGATATGTGTCATCGATAAATACCGACGTGTGCGTGCGGCCATCGGCGGACAGCAGATCCAGATCCCGCTATGTACGAATATCGATAAGGTTAAAGATGCGCTTGTCGATAGAGCACTCTCCGGCGAGACACAGGTAACCCGCCTGCAGCAGGGTGATGAAACATTGATCGTGGCAGCACATCCGGTGTTCAATGACGTCGATAGAGGTGCTGAGATCATCGGCGCAGTACTGGTCAGCAAGAACAGCCGCCAGGTACTAGCTCTACAGCGCGATACCTTGAAAGAGATCGCCTATGCTGCTATCGGGATCTTTCTACTGGCATTTATCAGCCTGCTGTTTTTCAGTTCGTGGCTGGCGTTCCGCATCAATCGCCTGAAGAATCAGGCAGCGTCATTGGTCGATGATAGCGGGCGTTTTGTTCAGAATATCACTCTGATCGATAATCTGGCTGATGACCGTAGCGGTGATGAACTCGGTGAACTGTCTCGCAGCTTTTCATCGTTGCTGGATAAGCTGAACCGTTATACCTCCTTCCTGGAGACCGTGCCGCGTATGTTACGCCATGAGATCTTAAATCCGGTCAATACCATTAGCATGTCGCTGCAGAAGGTGAACGAGATGTATCCTTCCTCATCTAGAGAGGCTGCTACTGCCAGTAATGCGGTCATGCAGCTGCAGCTGATTGTTTCCAGCCTGACGGAAGCGGCGAATATCGACGAAGCGCTTGCTCAGGATGATGTTGAAACTATCGATATCGCTGCCTTGCTCACGGAGTATGTCGAGAATTCACAGCTCAAACACCCGCAGGCAAAACTGTGTTATTCAGGCAGTAACAGAGGGGTTTATATCGAAGCGAATGATATTAGAATCGTTCAGCTGCTGGACAAGATTAAAGACAATGCGCTGGACTTCTCGCAGCCGGAAACGGAAATCTGTTTTCAGCTTGATGTAAATCATAGCGGTTTCGTGCATATTCATATAAAAAACGAGGGCGAAACAATTCCGCAATCGCAGCTCGACATCCTGTTTCAGGGTATGGTCTCGCATCGTGCAGAAAAGACCGGACAGCCGCATCTTGGCATCGGTCTCTATGTGGCGCATCGTATTGCCCGGTTCCATCAGGGTGAGCTGAAGATAGCCAATCGTGAAGATATACAGGGCGTGGTAGTGAGTTTAATATTGCCCGGGTTAGCGGATACAACGAAGAAACTTAACGAGTAAAGACATGACAGATAAAGAGATAGTACCGATACGTATAGCCATATTAACGGTGTCTGACAGCCGTACCGAAGCCGATGATACATCGGGTGATGCACTGGTTGACCGTTTAACATCCGCCGGCCACAAGCTGGTCGAAAAAGTTATCTGTGTGGATGACAAATACAAGCTCCGTGAGCTGCTGTCGCGCTGGATCGCTGACAGTGATGTCGACGTGGTGATCAGTACCGGCGGTACCGGACTGACCGGTCGTGATATTACGCCGGAAGCGGTCAAGCCGCTGTTGGACAAAGAGATCGAAGGTGTCGGTGAATTGTTTCGCCTGGTCTCCTATGAAGAGATCGGCACTTCGACCATCGCTTCACGCTGTATCGGCGGAGTAGCGAATGCTACTTTTATATTCTGCCTGCCGGGTTCGACCGGTGCCTGCCGAACTGGCTGGGACAAGGTGATAGCGCCGCAGCTGGATTGTAATACACGGCCTTGTAATATCGTGGCGCTGATGCCGAGACTGCTGGAGAAATAAAACCAGTGAATAACGAATAGTGAATAGTTAAGGGCAATAGGTCAGAATAGCATTTACAGAGCTGAGATAATGAAAGAAATTAAAACAAGTGGTGGTGACTGCTGTGCGACACCGGGATTAATGTCAGTCGAACAGGCGATAGATAATATTCTATCGCCTGCTGTAGCTGTTGAAGAAACTGAAAGTGTTGATATCCTCGATGCGCTGAATCGTATACTGGCAGAAGATCTGTCTTCAACGATAGATGTGCCCGGTTACGATAACAGTGCGATGGATGGTTATGCTGTGCGTAGTGAAGACTGTCAGCAATCAGGCGTAAAACTTCCTGTATCTCAGCGTATTCCTGCCGGTCAGGTAGGAGAAGCTTTACAGTCTGGTACGGCTGCCCGGATCTTTACCGGCGCACCGGTTCCCGAAGGCGCTGATGCCGTGGTCATGCAGGAGATGTGTGAAGCCGCAACTGTGGCCGATGGTGAGCAGGTAACGATCAACACGGTGGTAAAGGCGGGCAGCAATGTACGGCGCGCCGGTGAGGATATTAAAGAGGGCAGCGTTGTTCTGAAAGCCGGTAAACGACTACGAGCACAGGAGCTGGGTCTGTTGGCATCAGTCGGGCTTGCTGATTTTAAAGTCAAAAGAAAATTAAAAGTCGCTACTTTCTTTACCGGTGATGAAATTGTGCTGCCGGGCCAGCCTTTAAAAGCCGGGCAGATCTATAATTCAAATCGCTATACTCTACGCGGTCTCATGCAGTCGATGAACTGCGAGATCATCGATCTGGGTATCGTGCCCGATACACTGGATGATACGGTCAAGGTATTGAAAGAGGCGGCAGCCTGTGCCGATCTGGTCGTCACCTCTGGTGGTGTTTCGGTCGGTGAAGAGGATTATGTGCGTATCGCGCTCGAAGAACTCGGCGAGCTTTCCATGTGGCGTATCGCGATGAAGCCAGGCAAGCCGGTAGCGTTTGGTAAGATAGACGATACTTTATTTATGGGTCTGCCCGGCAATCCGGTTTCAGTGTTTGTCACCTTTTTACTATTTGCCCGTGCCTTGATTCTAAAACTGCAGGGTGTGGATGACTGTATTGCTAAACGTGTTTCGGTGACTGCAGATTTTGACTGGCCAAAAGTAAAACGCCAGGAATACTTACGTGTACGTCTAGTGCAAAAAGACAAGCAGGCCGTTGCGCAGATATATCCACACCAGGGCTCCGGTGTATTGTCTTCAGCAAGCTGGGCAGAGGGCCTGGTCGAAGTGTCTGTCGACAGGGAAATAAAAAAAGGTGATACGGTTGATTATCTTTCGTTTGAAGGGCTTTTGTAATTTTTTCATGTCTACTTCTGGGTCGGAGTCGAAATACTGAAAAACGAAAAATATTTCACCACAGAGGCACAGAGGACACAGAGATAAACAATTGTATGTTTGTAGCAGCGAAGATCGGGCATTGCCCGATTGAGTGCAGCCAATAGATATCCCATGGTGGTGAGCAATACCCACTCAACCAACACTTACAAACTTTTCTCTGTGTCTCTGCGTCTCTGTGGTGAGTGGTTTTTAAAGTTTTTATCTTTTCGTTCCTGTCCGATAGTGGCTCCCTGGTTGCTAAATAGTTCGTTTATAATCAGCACAGGTCGGGTATAGCTCTGCATAACTCGCACCTGCATTTATAAAGCCGTTGCCATAAACTTGCTGCGTGTTTGTGCTTCTGCGAGAATTGCTCTTAACTTTATTGTCTCAGTACGCTAGTTAAAACTATGCACTTTAGTGCAAGGCTTTAGCTGCTACACACT
>JADFWE010000303.1 GCA_015222915.1 Pseudomonadota bacterium
AAAACTAAAAGCTTTTCCTCGGCGTCTCTGCGCCTCGGCGGTGAAGTTTTTTAATCCTTGTGGATGTCGCCTTTGTGTCAAAAACAGACTTTTCGTTTTATACAATCACTGACTGTTCAATTCAAAGTGATACCGTTTTGTTAAAACGGCAGCTTCATGCCACCAGGCAGATTCAGACCAGCGGTAAGGCCGGACATCTTCGTCGAAGACTCCTGCTCGATCTTTCTGACTGCATCGTTCACCGCTGCAGCCAGCAGGTCTTCGATCATATCTTTATCGTCCTGCATCAGGCTCTCATCGATATTCACGCTACGCAGTTCATGACGACCGTTCATCACCACTTTCACCATACCACCACCGGCCTGACCTTCGACTTCCATATTGGCGATTTCCTGTTGCGCTTTCTGCATATCTTCCTGCATCTTCTGCGCCTGCTTCATCATATTGCCCATTGCACCTTTCATAACTACCTCTATCTATATTGTCTTTTATATTGCCGCTATCAAGGCCTGTCTCACCCGTCATACATCTGACACCCAAAACAAGCAATCGTCATCCTGACCGAAGCGAAGCGGAAGGACCGTAGTACTTGATAACTCTTAACGCTCCACCAGGATTTTTCACATCCGATCAGGATGACAGCACTACTTTATGTTACAGGCTTAACCGAACCTGGAATAATCTCAGCATTAAACGTTTCTTTCAACGACCGGGTAAAACTGTCTTCATCTATCGACTGCTCGGCCTGTTGCTGACGCTGAACCGTCTCGCGTTTTATAGTCTGCGCCGGTGATTCGCTTTTGATCTGCCCTGCCACCTCGATATGTAACTGGGCATCGATATTAAAATATTCACCCAATGCCTGCTGCAGGCGCTGCTTGGCCTTGGCATTGATCAGGTTGCTATGGCCGGTTTCGATCTGAAGTACGATATTACAGCCATCACGTTGTTTCATGGTGCAGTTGATCGCCAGCTGTTTGACCAGACCGCCCAGACCTAATGCATTAACGACCTCGCGCCAGTCACTCGATGCATTTGCAGAGGAAACACCTGCCGGCGATTGAACCGGCGGTGTTTCACGAACCTGCGGCGGTACATTCTGCGGCTGACCCTGCGGAAAATTCTGTGGCTGCGCTACCGGTGCTTGAGAGGCCGGCGGCTGAGACGTTTGCACCGGCGCTGCTGGCGATGAGGCCGATGGCTGCACGCCTGGTTGCACATTTGGCGATATGGCAGACGGCTTAGTGGACGGCACTGCCGTTTTTGGTGCAGACGACCGTGGTACAGACGACTCTGGTGCGGACGACTGCGGGGAAGCTATCCGGGAAACATCGGCAACGGCTGGTCTGAACGCCAGCATGCGCAGTAAAACCATCTCAAAACCGTTTCTTGCATCTGGCGATAATGGCAGATCTCTGCGCCCGATCAACGCGATCTGATAGAACAGGTGCAGGTCTTCAGCAGAGACCTCTTCGCTGAGCTTCAGTAATTCTTCACGCGCACTGACAAACTCATCCAGCGCCTCGGGAACGGTTTTCGCCAG
>JADFWE010000304.1 GCA_015222915.1 Pseudomonadota bacterium
CGGTTGAATTCCTGATCCAGCCAGTAAGTGATATCTTTTTTGTTTTTGCTCAGCAGTGCCTGTTTGAAGTTGTCATCATCCTGCAGTTTGAGACCGAGATCCTGCTGCAGAGAGCCCAGTTTTTTCAGCAGATCGGCTGATTTGATCGCGATCAGCTGGCTGACAGAGGCCTGCTGCTGTTCGAAGGCCAGTCGCCGGTAGGTGTTGTCGGTGCTCATTACCAGTGCGACGCCGATTGCGCCGATCAATAAGATAGCGATTGCCAGTGAGGTCTGCAATGTCAGGCGTTTTTTACTCATACTTTTGGCGTTTACTGGTCATGCCTGCATTTGTCGGCATTTCAGGTTTGATGTCAGGGCTTAAATCCTGACATCAAAAGTTCTAAATTTCTGATTTGTGTATCAAAATCTCATCCTGAGTCTAGTTAACATTCCCTGAAATGTATGATATCGCGGTAATAGTGTTGAAAATCTGACACAGTTCACAAAATAGAGATCGTACGTGTTTTTATGTAGTGTGATAAAGAGATGTTTTATGTGGATATTATTCCGGGCAGGGCAGATTCCATGCTGCCGCCTGCCGTTCTGATACGATGGGGTGGGGGCTTAATCTAACGTGGCGCTACAAAATACCGGCGGATTCATATACAATGACTCGCTTTTTCTTTGCATAGACCGGAAAAGCTTATGTCAAAAGATGTCTCACAAGGGGCTGGGGCGGCGACGCCCAGCCGTAAAATCGCCGTCGTTATGGGCAGTCAGAGTGACTGGCCGATAATGAAGTTTGCTGTCGAGCAGCTTGAAAACTTCGGTGTGGCTTACGAAGCAAGAGTAGTCTCGGCGCATCGCACACCGGAACTCCTGTTCGAGTTTGCTGATTCTGCCCGTGCCAATGGTTTTGCTGCCATCATCGCCGGGGCCGGCGGTGCGGCGCATCTGCCGGGTATGCTCGCGGCGAAAACTACCTTGCCGGTACTGGGTGTGCCGGTGCCGTCTAAATACCTTAAGGGTATGGACTCTTTATTATCGATCGTGCAGATGCCTAAAGGTATTCCGGTTGCTACCTATGCAGTCGGTGAAGCAGGCGCGGCGAATGCTGCATTGTCAGCTATCTCCATGCTCGCTATCGAAGATGAGGCACTGGCCGAAAAACTGGCTGAGTTCAGAGCCAATCAGCAGCAGGCCGTGTTTGCTATGACGTTGCCGCCGAGCGATGACTGATTCTGGCAGGCATGATATAGGGCAGACAGAGGATAAGGCGCAGGCGAAAGTCCATCGATAGTCTTTTTTAGAAAATAGTCATGAATTGTAAACAGATTTTACCTGGATCTACACTGGGTGTTTTAGGCGGCGGCCAGCTGGGCCGCATGTTCTGCGTGGCTGCGCGAACCATGGGCTACCGTGTGGCAGTGCTCGATCCTGATCCTGATTGTGGTGCCGGGCACATCGCGGATGTGCATATCGTCGCCGACTATACAGATCAGTCTGCACTGGAAGAGATGGCGGAGCTGTGTGATGTGATCACCCTGGAATTTGAAAATATTCCTTCGCAGAGCGTTCGTTATATCGCAGATAAAACCATGGTCTACCCGGTAGCCGAGTCGCTGGAGATCGCGCAGAATCGCGATCTGGAAAAGCAGTTCGCATTAAAAGCCGGCCTGCAGCCGGTGCCATACTGCACTATTCTGTCAGCAGATGGGCTGAGTGATGCGGCACAACAGGTTGGTTTTCCTGCCATCTTGAAGAGTAATACCCTGGGCTATGATGGCAAGGGACAGTTCGTGGTCAACAGCTCTGATGAGCTGGTCGCGGCTTATGAATCGGTCGGCAAGGTCGATTGCGTGCTGGAGAAGAAGATAAACATCCGCTGCGAGGTGTCGGCTATCGTCGCCCGGAACGAGTGTGCTGAACTGGCTAGTTTCCCGGTTTCGGAAAATCAGCACGTCAACGGTATCCTGCATATGAGCATCGTGCCGGCACGCGTCGATAAAGCAACCACAAAACTTGCCATCGAAAATGCTTCGATACTGGCAGAAGCACTGTCTTATGTCGGTATACTGGCGGTCGAATTTTTTGTCAGTGATGACGATGTGCTGTACTTCAATGAGATGGCGCCGCGTCCGCACAACAGTGGTCATTATACAAAAGATGCCTGTGTCACCTCACAGTTCGAGCAGCAGGTGCGTATGATGTGCTGCCTGACGCCCGGCGATACCCGGCTGATGTCACCGGTGGTGATGGTCAATATGCTGGGTGATCTGTGGCCACCGAAGTGGCAGGATATCTTTGTACAGAGCAATATAAAACTGCACCTCTACGGCAAAGCTGAAGCGCGCCCGGGCAGGAAGATGGGGCACTTTAACGTTTTGGCGGAAGATGTTGAGTCTGCGCTGGATACTGCAGAGAGGGTGTTTAGCGCACTTGATGAATAGCTTAAAGCAGTGAATAACTAATAGTTAATAGTTCAGGATTTTGAAAACAGCGAAAAACACACTTAACATCGTCATGGTTTTTCGTAGTGAGAAAATTCACTATTCACTATTCACTATTTTGACCTCCATGGATGGAGGAAATACTGAGAATCGCCTGGAGCGATTTCAGTGCATTTTTCA
>JADFWE010000305.1 GCA_015222915.1 Pseudomonadota bacterium
ACTCTCTCAGCTCTCGTTCGACCGCCGGCACGAGCCGGGTGAGATTACCCTTCATGATGTAGTCATGCGCACCGGTGCGCATGGCATTTACAGCGGCTTCTTCACCTATTGTGCCGGAGACCAGAATAACCGGCAGATCCTTGTTGAACTTTTGCACCGTGCTGAGCGTTAGATCCGAGCTGAAGTTGGGCATATTATGGTCGGAGATAACGATATCCCAGTGCTGCTCTCTCAGCGCACTGTCCAGGTCATGCTGGCTGAATACTCGCGCATGTTGAATATCATAACCACCTTTCTTGAGATGTCGGATGATGAGCAAGGCATCATTCTCCGAATCCTCAACCAGTAATACGCGTAACACCTCAGACATCCCCATTACCTTAGCGACGCTGACTTTGGCGCTTCATTTAATACCAGCCAATATAATCCCAGCTGACCGACAGCTTTAATAAACTGGTCAAAATCAACCGGCTTCCTTATATAGCTGTTCGCACCAAGCTGATAACTGGCGATGACATCCTGATCTTCATTGGAGGTGGTGAGTACCACCACCGGCAACAGTTTTGTACGTTCATCGGATTTGATCCTCTTAAGCACCTCATGACCATCGATCTTTGGCAGCTTGAGATCAAGCAGGATAACCTCGGGCTGGTCATTCATATCACGCCCTTCATGCTCTCCTTCTGCAAACAGATAGTTCAGCGCCTGCACACCGTCACGCGCCACGATCACCTCGTTCATGATATTGTTTTTTTTCAATGCCCTGATAGTAAGCATCTCATCATTCGGGTTATCTTCCACCAGCAGGATGGTTTTTTGCATATGGTTGCTCCTCGCCTGTTATCTGCCACGTTCAGTGACATTTAATTTTATTTTTCGAACGGCCACACTGAATAGATCAGACCACGGTTAAACCGTAAAATAGAAAGTGGCACCTTCACCGACCACCGACTCAGCCCAGATAGTACCACCATGACGATGAACTATTCTCTGTGCCGTAGCAAGCCCGACACCAGTACCACTGAATTCTTCTGCTGTATGCAGGCGCTGAAAGACACCAAACAGTTTATTTTTAAACCGCATATCAAAGCCGGCACCGTTATCTTTCACAAAGAAGACATCCTGACCATCGGCTGTCTTCTTTCCTATCGAGATCTCTGCCACATCTTCGTTACCTGTATATTTCCAGGCATTTCCGATCAGGTTATTCATAACGATCATCACCAGATTTTTGTCTGCAACACAGGCCAGACCCTTATCGACGATAATCTTCACATTCCTGTCCGGCTCAACCAGCCTGTAATTTTCGATTATCTTGTCAGCAAGACTACTCAGATCGACTGACTCTTTATTCAGCTCAGAACGAGTGACCCTGGAAAGCTGGAGCATATCATCGATCAACTCTGCCATTGTCTGGCTAGCACCACGGATGCGAGAGAGATAATCGAGACCAGTTTCATCGAGCCTGCCAGCATAATCTTCCACGATCGCCTGACTGAAACCGTCGATAGCCCTCAGTGGTGTGCGAAGGTCGTGAGAGACCGAATAGCTGAAGGCTTCCAGTTCATCGTTAAGCCGCTGCAGCTCCTTTGTCCTCTCATCGACGAGTTCCTCAAGGTTATCTCTGTGCTGCTGCAGTTCATCCAGCGCCCTGCGAAAACTTAGCGTCAACACACCGATCTCATCGGTCGATCGCGGCCGCAGGTTCACAGTGGAAAACTGACGGAAATCAGGTTTCTCATTTACCAGGTCCTGAAGCGGGGATAGCGACTGGGTGAAGCTTTGTACAAAGATAAGGCTTCCCGCTATCGCCAGAACCTCAAGCACCAGCCAGACAATAAATGTTTCAAAAGTAAAATAGCCCGTCCGCGTCCAGTAGTATTGCACGATCATGGTATCGATGAGCAGCGGCACGAGCGCACCGATCATAAACACCTTGGTCTTTATCGTGATATGAGGTCGCGACAGGTTCAGACTGCTGGCGACATTACCGAACAGGTCCAGCATCCTGAAAAATATTGGCAGACCAACGATGATCGAAACGATCAGCGCAACAAGATGGATACGAAACCAGTCGATCGGCTGCGCGACATAATCGGTGAAATATTCCGCACTCAATATGACAGAGGTGGGCGCAGACACAAGATACAGCAGAAAAACAAGCCAGAAGTGCAAGGGGAACCTGTACATACATGTGAGAGCAGCCTCACCATTAATCTCATCCGGCTGTTGCAGGTAGCTGACTACCGGCTGGATGTAACGTTTGAAATACCAGTATGCAAAAACCATCCATATAACGATAAAAGCAGGCTCCATCGGCGTCATCATGATGCCGATCAACTGATCTATGTTCAGTATTCCTATATAAGTAAGAAAGCTGAGGCCGAACATCGCCGGAACAATCCAGGCGATGATGATCAGGCGGATATAAGATTTATTAAATTCAGCAGGAGACATTTTTGTAAGCAAGACCAGCTCTGGAGTTACGGCACTATGGCACATATTGCGAAAAGTAAAACTGTCACTATGACACGCGAATCACTGGCGAATCACTGTGATACACAGGAAAATAGCAGAGTTATCGGCAGTTTTCAGGGTTATCAGCTTTACTGAAGGAAAAATAAACTTCACCGTTCTGCTCTTGTATCTATTACGCTCAGCCACTTGAACGGCATGTCATTTTTTCGACATGCGTCACATTTTGTTTTTTGCCCCGTCATATAATGTAACGAACCTTCCCGGTTTCTAATTGATACTAAATTCTCGTGGCTGTTTCCCGGCCAGTTTCGTCACAGGCCCTTAGCCTGTCTCGGGCCATACAGGCCTGTATTGTAATTAGACTCATGGAGGTCTATATGTCGATTTCTGAAATATATCTGATCGTGCCAAATCATGCATTGTCCGCATTGATATGGTTCTTTATCATTTCTTCGGTGCTCTATTTTGCACGTGTCCCTGCTATAAAATACATAATCGCATTCAGCGAAGTGCTTCATAACGCCTTGCGTCTTGCAGCGAACTCAGTAAATTCTGCCGACTCTCGTCTGCAGACACGTAACCGTGAGGTGTTGCTGGAGGCTGGACGTGAAGCGACCGAACGCATGATCGAACGTGAGTTCGAACGTGTAGAAGATTCGGTGACAAATGACCTGGCACAATACCCTGCCCTGCAGCGCAAGCTCAGCGAACGTATTACCAGCATAGACGAGGATTACAAACAGAGCACAGAAGTACCACCTAACCCTCCCCAGTGGAGCAAGGTTGTCGAGTCGGTAGCAAAGATCGACAGCAATGGAGATGCCATGGTGGCGCAGATCCTGAAAGACATCCATAAGTCGATGATCAAAGCACAGGACGTTGCAATCAAAGAACATCGTCGCGCCTGCATGCAGCGCCATAGTGTTCTTAAACGCATGATGCCGCACTGGCGCTCGGTAAAACATGTGCTTGGCGAAGTTGACCGTAATATCTCCAGCATCATCGAACGTGCAGGTAAGATCGGTCGTTACATGGATGATTACGAGGCGATCATCAAGGGCAGCGATCGTGCGTTACGCGTACTGTCATCCTCTTCTATCAGCCAGTTTTTTATATCAGCATTCGTGCTCAGCATTGCCATTGGTGGCGCTGCGGTCAACTTTACCCTGATCGCAAGGCCGATGGCTGAAATGGTCGGTGGCAGTAATTTCATCGGCAGTTTCAAAGTCTCAGAAGTTTCTGCCATCGTCATCATCCTGGTAGAAGTTTCCATGGGACTGTTTCTGATGGAGTCACTGCGCATCACGCGACTGTTCCCTGTGATCGGCGCACTCAATGACAAGCTCCGTGTGCGCATGATATGGATCACTTTCGGCTTCCTGCTGGTACTCGCCAGCGTTGAAGCAGGGCTGGCTTTTATGCGCGAGATATTAATGGAAGATGAGCTGGCGACCAGCGCGATGCTTCGAGGTGATGGTGTCGTTGCGGCAGCGGATTTTGCCTGGATCACGACCGCGGCGCAGATGGGCATGGGATTCATCCTGCCATTTGCCCTGGTATTTGTTGCCATCCCACTCGAGACTTTTGTTTCCTCCACCCGGACGGTGGTCGGCATAATGGCCTCGGCACTTCTGCGTGCACTGGCTTTTGTACTGAGACTCACGGGTAACATCGCCCGTTATTCCGGTAAGACCGTGGCCAATCTATATGACCTGATTATTTTCGGACCGTTGTGGCTGGAACGCACCATCACGAAAAAATGGCTCTCGGACGGAGCTGAAACCAACTCACCCGCACACGCGACTACTACCGATTTTCAGGAGGCCGTATGAAAAACCCTACTCTTAAAGCAATAACCTTTTGCCTGCTGATATTGCAAGGCCTGCACCTGTCGGGCTGCTCTGACAGCGGGCCGACTAACAGTGGCGTGTATCTCCTGCTGGACACATCTGGCACCTACACCAAGGAGCTAAGCAATGCACTGAACCTTGTTAATGTACTGCTGGTAAGACAGGAGCCCGGTGACTCATTGGCCGTAGCACGTATCGATACTGGCAGTTTCAGCGAAAAGGACATCATCGCCAAGGTCACCTTCAATGACCGACCGAGTGAAGCCAATCGCCAGAAACGACATTTCCGGGAGGATATGGACAAGTTTGTCAAAGACGTCAAAGCGTCCAGATACACCGACATTACCGGAGGTGTATTGCAGGCGGCAGAGTATCTGAACGAAAAAGGTAGCGGCAAAAAAACCATCCTGATATATTCAGACCTGAAAGAAGAACTACCTGAAGGCTATGTACGGGACCTTCCATTTCAGCTCGAAGGCTTCGACGTTATCGCACTGAACGTGACCAAGTTACGTAGCGACAACATTGATCCGCGCGAATACATGGACAGGCTGGAAGAATGGCAGCAGCGAGTAGAACAAGGTGGCGGCAGCTGGCGCGTGGTTAATGATATGGACAGGCTAGAAAGGATATGGTGACGATGAATGAGATCTCTCTGGAT
>JADFWE010000306.1 GCA_015222915.1 Pseudomonadota bacterium
GAGGTCGCCAAACGTGATCCGCGTGTTCGTGTGCTGCAACGTGTTGGCAGGCGTGGACTTTCTTCTGCCGCTATCGAAGGCATACTGGCCAGTTCTGCACCTTTCTGTGCGGTGATCGATGGTGATCTGCAGCATGATGAGAAATTGCTGGCGAAGATGCTGCAGACGATCAAGGATGAAGATCTCGACGTCGTCTCCGGCAGCCGATATGTCGAAGGCGGCGGTCTCGGTGACTGGCAGGCATCGCGCGCCAGGATAAGCAAGCTGGCAACACGTCTGAGCCAGGCGGTATTGCATGCTGACCTGACAGATCCGATGAGCGGTTTTTTCATGATCCGTCGTAGTGCTTTTGAAAAACGGATGCATGATCTTTCTGGCATCGGTTTTAAGATACTGCTGGATATTTTCGCCTCTTCCAAAGAACCTTTGCGTTACCGCGAGCTGCCTTATGAATTCCGTACACGTCAGGCGGGTGAGAGTAAGCTCGATAGCCAGGCTGCGTGGGAATATTTCATGCTGCTGCTCGATAAGCTGATCGGCCATATCGTACCGGTACGCTTCGTTGCGTTCACCCTGGTGGGCGGCGTCGGCGTGGTGATCCATATGTTCACCGTGTGGCTGATGTTGAATCACTCAGATTATGAGTTTACTATCGCGCAGACGACTGCAACCCTGATCGCCATGACCAGTAACTTCGCCATGAATAATGTCCTGACCTATCGTGATATGCGGCTACGTGGCTGGGGATGGGTGAAAGGCTGGATCTCATTTACCCTGGCCTGCAGCGTCGGTGCGCTCGGCAACATCGGCATAGCGACCTATATCTTTGCCCAGGATACAACCTGGGTACTGGCTTCACTGTCCGGCATCGTCGTCGGTGCGGTATGGAACTATGCAGTTACTTCTGTGTATACCTGGAGCAAACCAAAAGCGGCCTGATCGTTGATTGCCTGGCTAAAGACTGGACGATGTTACAAACTTTAAAACAGCTGTATCTTGAAATGCGTACGCCGGTCATCGTTCCGTGCACGGAAAACCGCGGTGTGGCCGGTCTGGTAATAAGCGCCGATCTTATCGTTTCCTTCGGTCTGTTTTCTCTCGGTCACTCCATCGCGTTTTCTCACTTCTCCGGTTTAGTCGCGGCGGGTGTTTTGCTGCTCCTGCTACATCGCTTTGGCATAGATAACTCGACGACCGCTTTATCGGCTATCAGCAAGACAAAAAGAGTCCTGTCCGTGCTGGTGTACCTGCTGGTGCAGTCGGCCATCCGCGGCGGTAGCATCGCCAGCCTGGTGAATCTGGGCTTATCTGATCCAGTGGCACTGATAGGCGGTATCCTGGCGGCGAGCCTGATCGGCAGTTACAGCAGCAGCCTGTTACTGACTCGGTACCGTCATCCCTCAGGCTGGGTCGGTGCCGGTATTACGCTAGCGGTCTGTATCTTTGCCCTGCGCCTGGTGTTCCTCGGCGGTATGGAATTGATCCCTCAGGAAACCTATTACTGGAATTACGCACAGCATCTGTCTCCCGGTTATCTCGATCATCCGCCGCTGGTCGCTGCCACCATCTACACGGGTGAAGCACTGTTCGGCCATAATGCCTTCGGCACACGTTTCGGGGCATTCGTGTATGGTTTTATTTTCATCTATATCTTCTATCGTTATGCTCGCCTGCAGGTCGATCAGAGCAGTGCCATACTGGCCAGCGCTTTTGCCATGCTGCTGCCATACTTTTTTATGGGCACCGGCTTCTTGATCGCGCCCGACTCTCCGCTTTCCATGGCCTGGGTGATGGCCCTGTATTTTTTCTATCTGGCGCTGGTCGATGACGAACCTCGTGCATGGTACGGCGTCGGTCTGGCGATGGGCATCGGTATGCTGTCGAAATATACGATATCGCTACTGGCACCGGCCGCATTACTGTTCATCATTATCGACCCGAAGGCACGCCGCCACCTGTTACGTAAAGAACCGTATATCGCTGTGGTCATAGCAATACTGGTGTTCAGTCCGGTGATCTACTGGAATGCGACGAACGACTGGGCATCGTTTGC
>JADFWE010000307.1 GCA_015222915.1 Pseudomonadota bacterium
AAAACAAAAAAACTAAAAAAGAAAAAGCTTTACATGGTTTCCTGAGTTTTTAATATATTACTGCCAACTGCCAACTGCCAACTGCCAACTGCCAACTGCCAACTGCCAACTGCCAACTTTCCTAAATCTCAAATTCTTCAACATTCTGTATCGCTGATAACAGTAATGCGGTTTCTTTTTCTATATCGAAGTCCATGTTTTTGACTATATAATTTTCGATACGGTTGCTGATCTCTTTCAGCTCTATGGTTCCACAGCATCGGCTAGCGCCGTGCAGTTTGTGAACCTGTGCACGCATTTCGACCATGTCGTTATCCTTCACTGCCATGGTGATAGATGTTCTATATCCGTCGAGTTCGGTTCGCAGCATGGCAAATAACTCGTAGGCCAGTTCCTCGTTATTTCCGGTGAACTCTTTTGCAAGCTCGAGGGAGAAGATGTTGTCTTCGTCTGTGTGATTGTCCATATGATCGACCGTGATGATTTTTTCCTGCGGACTTAACATCGATGTGTTTATAGGCTCTTTTAGTACCCATTGATGGATGATCTTCTTCAGGATGGCGTCACTGACCGGTTTTATTATGATGCCGTTCATGCCTGTTTTGATCACCTTTTCTTCTTCCTGCGGCATGGCGTTGGCCGTCAGTGCGATGATGACGGGCTGTTTGCCGGGTGTGACCTCACGTATCTTCTTCGTGGTTTCATAACCATCCAGACCAGGCATATGCAGATCCATAAAGATTATGTCGTAATTATTCATGCCTGCATAATCGATCGCCTGTGCCCCCGAGCGAGCCGTGGTTACCCGGGTTTTATGTTTATGCAGGATGATCTCGACCAGCCGCAGATTGATCTCGTTATCATCGACCACCAGGATATTGATGTTCGACCAGTCCAGAGAGTCTGCTGTATCTTTATCAAAGATGTCGGAGATGTCCGATTTGGTGTTCCGGTTGAGAGTGTTTATCAGTTTCTGTTTTATGATCTCGGTTTTTTCTGTTACCGAAGCTGCGTTGTTAAAGATGTTCTGTTGCAGATCTCTCAGAATTTTATGTGAACGGGTACTGGCGATAAGAAATGAAGGGTTGGTGAACTTGTAGTTACCTATGAGTGTACGGGTGCTGCTTTTTTTAATATCTTTTATGCTGAGTATTACGATAGTGATGTCGTTAGCCTGTTCGATATCGGTAATGCTGGTGTTGCTGTCAAAAGGATAATCGTTGACCTTGCAGCGCCAGTTTTCAAACAGTGTTCTAAATGCCTGGCGAGCGATGAAGTGATTACAGATCAGTGCGATCCGGGTATCGTCCAGTTCAGAGGTGGCCAGCGCCTGTGCGGTCGGCAGCACCGGGATACTGAACCAGAAAGTAGAACCTTCACCTTCCGTACTGTCAAAACCGATCTCACCTTTCATCAGGGTAGTGAGTTTTCGTGAGATCACCAGACCCAGTCCGGTGCCGCCGAACCTGCGGGTGATGCTGGTATCGGCCTGGGTGAAGGCTTTGAACAGCTTTGTTTTATCGAGACTGTTCATGCCGATTCCGGTATCGGATACGGTGAATTTTATGCTGGTTTCGGTATTACTCAGTTCGCCCTTCGTTACCTGGAGATAGACATAACCTTCGTCGGTGAACTTTATCGCGTTGCTGACCAGGTTGGTGATGATCTGGTGCAGGCGAAACGGATCAGCATGGATACTTTCGGGCACACCTTCTTCTATGCGATAGAACAGTTCGACACCTTTCTCCAGGGCGGTCTGGCTTAACAGGTTGATGATATCCTCGATGATATCGACCAGTTTGAATTCGCTGCTGCTTATCTCTATCTTTCCAGACTCGATCTTCGACAGGTCGAGGATGTCATTGATGATCTCCAGCAATAGCTTCGATGATTTCTGGATGGTACTGGAATAATCTTTTTGCTGTGTCGATAGCTCGGTTCCCTGCAGTAGCTCGGTAAAACCGATGATGCCGCTCAACGGGGTTCTGATCTCATGACTCATATTGGCGAGGAACTCTGACTTTGCATTGTTCGCGTAGATCGCTTTCGAGCGGGTGATATCGAGCTCGGCGTTTCTTATCTCGAGTTCTTCCAGCGTCTGCTGCAATTCATGAGTATATTCACTCAGCTGGTCCTCCATGTCAGACTGGGAGTGCTTCAGCTTGACCGTCATGTGGCCGATACACGACTGCAGTGTGCCGATCTCATCTGTCGAATCCTGTTCGATATGTGTATCAAGGTTGCCAGAGGCTATATTGCGGACGCTGCGGGTCAGTGACTTGATCGGCCGCGTGATGATCCGGCTGGCAGAGATGATGATGAGGGCGGCCAGCAGAAGGATGGCCAGCGTGATGAAGGCACCGTTCTTCACATGGCTGACCTTCTCCTCCTTAGCGTATCTCGTGGTCAGGGTGACGATCACATTACCGATGATCTCACCACCGTTTGACATCGTGCTGTCTTCCGGTGAAGGATCCGGGTCATCCAGATCGTCCAGTGTCATCTGGGCCGAATAGATCGGCTCTTTAAACACCAGCTGCTGGTCTTCTTTCAGCAAGAAATCAAAAATTGAATTACCTGCATCAGGTTTGCCTTCAGTCTCATGGATATCGAGGATGTCATGTTCGTTTCTTCCCTGGATCTGTACCCGTATCACTGACTCGTTCTTAACGACACTGTTTATCAGCGGTTCGATAAATTCTGTGTTGCCGGAATAGACTGCGTATTCCGCACTGGGTGCAATCTGTTTACTGATGAAGTCCCCGTGTTTCTTCAGCGAGTCTGATATGTAGTCGAACTGGTCGGCGATGTAATACCAGGACAGCGTGATTGCGAGTAACAGGGAGGGCAGGATAGCGATGATGATGATCTTGCTGCCGATATTAAGTGGTTTCATCGTGTATCTTCCTGTGCCTCATTATTTACCTGAACATTTACCGGTCCCGTTGGCTGCACCATGGTCTGTTTCGGCGGACTGCTGTTCTCAAGATTTCCTGTGGACGTAAGTTTGTTCTTAATATCCTCCGGATCAGGGATATCCAGCCCCAGCGCTTTGAATACCTGGCGGTTAAAACTTATGTCGAATGTTTCAGGGTAATTGATCTTTTTGTTAAATGCGTGAGCGTTCGAAAAATATTGCCATATCAGAGTAGAGGCCGATTGCGATATCTGTTGGATATCGCTGTAGATAGCGGCGATCGCGCCGGCATTGACGAAGTTTATGGAGAAGGCTATCACCGGTTTCCTGATACGGTAACTGGTGAGCAGGATGTTCTTAACCGTCTTCGAGTTGTAGATCGTGCGGTCGGGCAAGGCCAGTAGCAGGTCTGAATGGTGTAACGCATCTTTTATGTCATGGCTGAGATGTGCATTATCACTCGCCCATACCTTATGCGTACTCATGCCGAACTTGTTGGCGCATCGTCGTATCGTATCTTCATCGACAGGGTTCTGTTCGCCGCTGATATAGCTTATTGTTTTCCATCGGTGGTTGATCAACTGTATGAAACGGATCTGCCTGCAATATGGCTGTGTCATATATAGCAGGGTGTTGTTGCTGTCGATGTTGTTTTTTCTATCGGCGTCGTACTTGCCGGGATTACTGATGATCAACAGTTTTTCAGTTTTTGGGAAATGCCGGTTGGCTGCATCGATATTGTTTGCGCCCAGCGTAACGACGAGCTCCGGCTGGTAATTTTCAGGCACATACTCAGTATCATCGGTTATCGTAGAAAGATGGATGTTAGAAGAGATGTGAGTCAGCGACTTGACCAGTTTCTCGTAGATGGTCTGTTGTAGTTTACTGCCGGGTGAATACAGGATAATGATAGAGTGTTCTGTGCTGTCACCATGCAGTGTTATCGCAGAGGGCAGAGCGGTTTTTTCTTCTTGTTGTGATGTACTGTTCTCAGCCTGTGCCAGGGTAGGTAAAAGCAGAGCAGGCAAAAGCAGGGCAGCGAGAAACATGAATGACCGCACGAAAGACAGCCTGCGCTGACAGGGCCTGTCATACCGGTTTTCTTCGTGGTAAAGAACTCCTTGTTCTATCGTTCTCATAATCTCTGTTCTAGAAATTCAGCCTGAAATCAATATATGCCTGGGTACTCTGTATCACCTGTGGTGCGGTAGGGTTCCTCGGCGGACTGCTGTAGTCACTGTAATCGTCCAGCAGATTCTTCAGCACCAGTGATATGCTGCCGTTGCTCCAGTTCGATCTGAAGTTTCTTGACAGGCGCAGGTCTAGAATCCTGTAGTCGTCGGTGCCACGGGCGTCCATCCATTTAAAACCTTCGACAAAGTAATAGCCCAGACTGCTGTTGTAGTTGTTATTGAATCGCTTGCTGACGAGAAAAGAATAACTTCGCTGCGGCGCAGACCGGCTCGCCGCGTCTGAATCGCTGCGGATGTGGATCAGCGCCCCACTGGCGATCAGCCTCAAGCTGCTGTCGATATGATAATCCAGTTCTATCTCGGCACCGGTAGTGGTGCTCTCTGTGACATTATAGAAAACGAGCATGGTATTTGGACTAGCGGGGTCTGTAATATCATCGGGGACATTATCACCTGGTGGAGCGCTCTCTCTCAAGGTGTCGATGTAGCGGCTGATACTGTCATAAAACACACGGCCATTTACCAGCAATGCTGAATTAAGGAATTCACCGAAATAGGCGATCTCACGACTGGTGATCTTTTCGCTTTTCAGGTCTTGATCACTCAG
This sequence comes from Pseudomonadota bacterium, assembly GCA_015222915.1. GTDB lineage: Bacteria > Pseudomonadota > Gammaproteobacteria > SZUA-229 > SZUA-229. The sequence goes on from JADFWE010000307.1 coordinate 4,718, forward strand.
TATGATCTGCTCATAGAGAGAGGTAGGTATGCCCAGACCTGGAGGTATCGGTACGCCGCCACTGGTCAGATCCTGGGAGAAACTCTGATCAGCCATCGTCTCGAAGATAAAAGGACCTCGTTTCGCCTGACTGACACCAAAACGGATCTTATGGTTCCGGTTAAAGGTATGGGTGAGTGATACACGGGGTGATATCTCTGTTTCGCTGAGCTCATGCTCTTCTACCAATGCCCCAACATTGATGACATTGTTGTCACTGGCGCTCCACTCGATGGTGGCGAAAGCACGCTGCTGTCGATGTGAGACGGAGTCATCTTTACCGAGATAAAGCGGT
>JADFWE010000308.1 GCA_015222915.1 Pseudomonadota bacterium
CTTGATAGTAATAGCTTGATAATGATAGCCCGAAAATAAAGACCGGGAATAATACAAGCCGGGCATTATATATTAGAACATTCTAATATAGTGGCTCAGTTGAGAATTTCAACTAAATCAATGCTAAATAGTTGAATAATAGTACGCTTGATTCGCTGCAGATTAAAGCAGGAGGATTATGTCTTCACCAGGTCCGGATCAGATGCACTACAGGCAAGGGAAGATTCGGGCGATACCGGCACCTGCGAGAGAGAAGATTCAGGCGTAAATGCATGACCGAGATAAAGGCAGTAACCCAGCCACTTGTATAAAAACCGATTCAGCTGCCATTTCACCCTGGCCGTTTCAGACGGGATATTGGTGAAATGCAGCCGCCCATGGCGCAGGTGGCCGGTAAGCACTTCTACCTGGTTGGCATCATGATATACCCGCACTGTCAGCTGTGGCTCAGCAATACTTTCGTCACTGCTCTCATCATCAAAATAATAGGTCAGGCGCAGTGTGGTGGTAAATTTTGTCTGCTCCAGTATATCCATATGGAGACTCAGGCAACCATGGAGACTGGAAACCGCATGCGATGGAATCGATGGCAGGTCGGGGATGAGCCTGCGTAAGCGAAGAAAATTATTTTCGTACAGATCCATCAGACTGACGAAGCCACGCGGGTCAACATCTTCACAGCCATATCCGGCCTGCAGCTTCTGTTTGGAATTATGAATCATGGTCTGAGGATTATAGCCGACTGTGGGAAAGAGGTCGTTGGTCGTTAGTTAGTGGTCTTTCGTCGAATGACCAATAACTAACGACCGTTTCTAAGCAGGCCAGTAAGGCGTTTCGATACCCTCACCCAGATCAGCTTTGATCAACCGCTCTCTGACTTCCAGCAGCTTTTCGATCAGCGCAGGCTCGGCTTTTTCATAAGCATCTGCATCGGGTACACGTTTGACCACCACGCCCAGCAGCTCGGTGATCGCATTTCCGATCGAGTTCTGGCTGATGGTCACGATCAGATCACCCTCATCGTTACGATATATCAGCTGCTTGAACGCTGGCTGCCAGCGGATGGCATTGGCATACTTGGCATCAGTGACACAGTGTTCCCGTACTTTTTTGGCCGAGCCCATGAAGTCATTATTGAACAGCAGGATGCTCTCGATCAGATCAGGAAAATAGGAACTTTCTGGCACCGGCGCATTGCGGGTTGATACCTGGGTGAAAAAGGCGCGGTAAAAATCGATGAACCCCATCAGGATCTGGTCATACTCCTTCCAGAAGTTTATATCTTTCAGCGCTGCCGCACCGCCCTGCACCTTCCAGCTGGGAAGACCCTGCGGGTAACCGGTAAGTTCGATCTTCGACGAGCCTTTGCTGGTCTGCTTCAGGATATCAAAGTCCAGTGCAGAGAAAAAGTCACTGTAGACATCACGCATGTAGGACTGGAACAGGCTGTGCTGTCCGCCATCTGTCAGGTTCGGGTTGTTCGGATCAGCAAATTCGGCCTCGCGCAGCTGCTTTTTATCGAATGCGATGAAGTGGTTATGCAGCATGCGGATACTGGGCACCCCAGGTGACGTCAATGGCCAGGTCGCATCCAGGCTGGCTTCACCGGCAAGTATCAGAGCTTCATCCGGGTCCGGGTACTTTTCGATCATAAAGCCGATGATGATCTGGTTCATCCGGTTCCAGGATTTCTTGGCCTGCTCCGGCACCTGGGTACGGCGTACCGGACGGCCGAGCGGGTCGAGGATAGAATTCGAGGTGTTGTAGATGATCGAGGTGTCAAATTCATTGCTGTGTCCGAGAGCCTTACGGTACAGCAGCAGGTCTTCCGGGTTCTTCAGCAGGCCATTGTTATTCGCCAGATCATTCAGATTCTCTGTACTGTTGAAAAATTCATTGCTCGCCATACCTTCGGGGATATCCAGCGGTATCGGGCGAAACGGGGTAACTATCTCTCTTGGTCCTGACTGCATCAACAACCTCCTCGAATGACATCAAATTAATTAAATAGAAGGTGCATTTAACCTTAAATTCAGGATTCATCTACAATAAAAAATAAATGGCAGCATTAACAAATCAAATAGGCCGGTCTAAACTGCCATATCTCAAGGTACCAGCCATGAATCCCGCGCTATCAATTTTATCAGAGCCCGCATTTGAGTGTTGAAATATGTCCCCAGAACGTCGCAACCTCCTTAAGTTCTTATGCCTGAGCAGCCTTACCGCCACATTGACACCAATGACCGGCTGTTCAAAAAAAGAATTCTACGACCCGGAGCAGGATATTATCGTCGGTGGCGGGCGATACCAGCAAGAAGGTGAATTAAAACATGTACTGGCTGTGGTCAACCTGCAACAGAAGGAGAAACGCCTTGTCGAGCTGGACTTTCTGGCCCACGGCATCATCGTTGACCCAAACGACAACAAACGACTGATCGTCTTTGAAAAAATCGGCCCCGGTGCGGCAGAGATAGATCTGAACAAGCATATCGTCAGCTCTGGAATAACGACCACAAAGGATAAACACTTTTATGGCCACGGTGCATTCGATAAAACCGGTGCCACACTTTTCTGTACCGAAACATATCTGGATGATCACAAAGGCATCATCGCTATCCGGGACGCTCGCAGTTTCGAACTCCTCGGTGAATTCCCTACCTACGGTGAAAACCCTCACGAATGCCAATTGATCGACGATGGCAGTACGCTCGTGGTCACAAATGCAGGTAGTGACAGCATAAAAGATTCACAACCTTCAGTTACCTATATCGATGTCCAGTCACAACAATTACTCGATCAGGTCAGGTTGACCAATCAGCAGCTGAACACCGGTCATATCGGTATCGCTGATGACGGCAGCTTGATCGTGGCATCGGCACCGAGAGAAGGCCTCGACAAAACACAGCCAGGCGGTGTCAGTATCCGTAGCGGTAAACAGTCGATGTTATCGATGACAGAACCCGTAAACATCGTCGATCAGATGACTGGCGAAGCGCTGAGTGTAGCGATCGATAACAGACATGGCATCGCAGCCGTCACTCACCCGGACGGTAACATGGTGACCTTCTGGTCTATCGAAAAAAGGACATTATTAAAATCGATCTCGCTGGATGGACCAAGGGGCGTAACCTTGTCCCTGGATGGAAAAGCTTTCATCATCAGCTATGATGTAAGCACGAATATGGTCCTGGTCAGTACAGATGACCTCTCAGTCAGTACAGACCCGATCATGCAGCCGACTTACATCTCGGGCTCACATATCTACAACTGGTCAAAAGCAATGACTGAAACCATGCCTGCTGATAAGCATTCTTAAACCCGGAAGCTGAGCAAAAGTCTAAACACGGTCAAAGCAGAGGTTAGCCTTTTTTCTTGTCATCCATCATGCTCTTCAGGTCAGCAAAAGGGTTGAACTTGGCGTCCGGCGCTTTTGTACCGCCTAAAGCAATACCCTTGTTTGCCAGAGCCTCTGTCTGCCGCTGGTGTTCGTTGTCATGGCAATACAGGCATAACAGCTCCCAGTTACTGCCATCGGATGGATTAAAATCGTGATCATGATTTTTATGATGCACGGTCAACTCACTCAGGTTGGCGCGGACAAATTCACGGCTGCAGCGGCCGCATATCCAGGGGTACATATTCAGCGCCTGTTCGCGATAACCATGTCCGCGGACCTCACTGTCACGTCGCGCTTTGACGACCACATCATCAAGTTTTTTATTCGACTGTGCCTTGCTATCAGTCATCTTATTATCTGTCATATCGTGTCTCAATCCTGCCTGAACCTGGGGGACGTCTGTTCAAGTCTATAATGTCTCCGGTCTATACTGTCTCAGGCCACTATCTAAGGCCGTGCAATTCATGTAAATATATTTATAATGGTAGCGTTCCCTTATTTTATACAATATTCGCCCATGAAACCATTTCCCGTCATTTTAGCGCTGTTCACCATCACGAACTTCCCTGCGATCCTCCATGCAGGAGACAGCCTCGACGTCAAGACCATCGGTCTGGACCTAGCACATGATCTCGCTTTTGAAAGCATCGAAGCCTGCCGAAAAAAAGGTTACCAGGTAAGTGCTGTCGTGGTCGACCGTAACGGCCTGATACAGGCGGCATTACGCGATGACCTGGCCTCACGCTTCACCTTGCAGATAGCCGAAGAAAAAGCCAACAGCGTCATCCTGTCAGGCACTGATTCCGGTACCCTGCGAAAAAATCGTAACGACATACGCCTGGAACTGAATCATATCGATGGCCTCATCGTCATGCGAGGCGCATTGCCAGTCGAGGTAGCAGGATCACGCATCGGCGCTATCGGTATCAGCGGTGCACCCGGTGGTGACATCGATGAAGCCTGTGCTCAGCAGGCACTGGATAAACTCAATGAGCGTATAGAGTTTGCGGATTAACGGCTACCGTTCAGCAATCTGTTGCAACGAGACCATGACACGGTTTATATCGCTCCTTCTACCTCTCAGCCTGTCGATGACAGCCGTGCATGCGGACGCTGTCTACAAATCTATCGATGAAAACGGCAATGTCACCTATTCAGAAACACCGATAGAGAACCCTCGCGATGTATCAAGGATAAAGATTGCACCACCGCCTACGGAAGAACACATCAACGCCGCAAAGGAACGCCATGAGAGCACTAAAAAAGCCGCAGAGATCATCGATGATACCAGGAAGTTACGTGATGAGCAGGAGGCTAAAGAATACCGTATCCGGCAGGAAAGACGCCAGCAATTACAGCAACAGCAGCAGGCCGAAGATATGAACCGTAACGATCAGTACGGTTACTACCCCTACGACAGACTCGGCGGCGGAATCATCATCAACCCGGGCAGACCTATCGTAGGTCCACCTGTCATACTACCGCCGATCGCAAGACCTCCTGCCGTCGCTCCCGGGCCGGGGCCGAGATAATATCAAAGTTCCGAATACGGCCAGAAGCGGACAGTCAAAAGATTATTCACCGCCGAGGCGCAGAGACGCCGAGAAAAACAATATTTCATATGTAACAA
>JADFWE010000309.1 GCA_015222915.1 Pseudomonadota bacterium
CAAGGCTGAACGATATACATAAAAGATACGTTCCACTCGTTGTCAAAATAGCACCGGACCTTGATAACGATGAGATAAATGATATCGCGCAACGCCTGCTATCCGCCGAGATCGACGGTGTTATCGCAACGAATACCACGAATAGTCGGCCTGATACGCTTCAGGATCAGGCGGTCGCCAGGGAGACAGGTGGTTTGAGCGGGGCGCCGATGTTTGAACTGTCCACAGCAATCCTGAAACAGCTGGTCATCGCGCTGGATGGCAGAATACCGGTGATCGCAGCAGGTGGTATCTCCTCCGCTGAAGATGCCCAGAGAAAGCTTGATGCGGGAGCAAGTCTGGTGCAGATATATACGGGCTTCATCTACAGTGGCCCGGCGCTTGTTTTTGACTGCAGCCGTGCCCTAGATATATCTGATATCTAGCTGATATCCGGCTGATTTCTGCTATATTTAGGTTGCAGGCAGGTATTTAAATTAAAACAATAAAAACAGGGGCTTATAAAGCCTGATAAACAGTCGATACGGGAACCTGTCTGCCGTGTACTTTTCGTATTGCTTGTGATCTCTTTTCTCAGTATTGGGGTGATGTCTATGAGTGAAAGATTCTTTTTGGGGATGGTCGGCACCTATATACTGGCAGCGCTCTATATGGGTATAGATATGATGATCTATGCCCTGTGTCTATGGATGTTATTCGAAGCCATAACTGATATACGACTAACCAGGGTCAGCCAGAAACTTCTTCATAAAGAAGTGCCAGCAGGCCTGACCGTTTTTCAATCACGTGAACGTTTTAATTTCGATGCTTCCAGGGTGTGGCGTATTACTGTCGCCATCATGCTGGGTGGTTCATTACTCCTGTTGAGAGAACAGGATATCGAAGTTGTCTGGTTCATACCATGGTTCATGGGTTTTGCTATCCTGGGCGCCGGTGTCAGCGGTGTATGTCCTGTTCTCCTGTTGATGCGCTGGATTGGTTTTAAGTGATTTAATGCCTGATGAAGAACAAAAACTTGTTATAAAGCTCCCTGCAAAGATAACCGGCCTCGTGTTCTGGGGGCTGGTTTTTATCGGTCTTCTAGTTGCGGTTATCATGCTCAACGGTGCCGAAGACGATCTGGTACAAAATAACAATAAAAACGCTTCTATCATCGCTTATGAGATAGAAGAGATCATCGACTTTCAATTCCAGCCGCCTGTGCTCGAACATGCGGCCGATCGGCTCAGATCAAAAATAAAAGACCAGCTGGAACGATTTGATTTTCATGCGGTACATCTGGCTGAAGGTGATGATTCTCTCGATATCGGTGTGATTAATGAGACGGACGATTCGTATGAAAGGCTGCTGCACTATTACCTGAAAGGCACTGCCGAGATGGGTGCCATCAACCTGACGGTCTACAGTAAGAATTCTGCGGAAGCGATATCGGATGTACGCAAGAATTTTCTCATGGCGGTCGGTGCAGGGGTTTTTGTTTTCGGTCTGCTGTTGCAGAACATCCTGCACAGGATGCTGGCATCGCCGTTTCAGAAGATGGTGACTACGGCACAGAAATTTTCTTCAGGTAATGAAGATATCCGCTTTGATGAAGAGCGGCAGGATGAGTTCGGCTATCTGGGCAAGTTTATCAATAATTCTATCGACAGGATATTGGCGAATAAAAATGAACTGGTAGCGGCGCTGGACAAGGTATCGGCATCCGAGCTTGCCTTAAGTATCGAAAAAGAACGTGCCGAAGTAACGCTGTACTCGATCACTGACGCGGTGGTCACCGTAGATGTAGACGAAAATATCGTTTTCATGAATCCGGCGGCTGAAAAACTGATCGAAAAATCAAGTGAAGACGTTTCAGGTCATAAATTCAATCGTGTTTTTAATATCGTTGATGAAGATTCAGGTGATGCCATCAGTGGCTTGCTGCACCGGTGTTTTGCCAGTGGCGAGATCGTCAAATTCAATGAGCATTCTTCACTGGTAACACAAAGTGGTTCGATGATTTCGATCGAAGCTTCTATCGCGCCGATGAATGCCGAGGTCAGCGGTTTGATGGGCGCTGTGATCATCATCCAGGACGTGAGTCACAACCGGCGTCTGACCCGGCAGCTGTCACATCAGGCCAGCCATGACCTGCTTACCGGCTTATATAATCGCCGTAAATTCGAAGAATACCTGGAAGAGATACTGCTCAATGTTCGTGAAGAGAACCGTCAGCACTCGCTGTTCTATCTCGATCTGGATAATTTCAAGATCGTTAATGACACCTGTGGCCATATCGCTGGTGATGAACTGCTTAAGCAGTTACCGGCACTGTTTCATACGATATTAAGATCAGGCGATCTAGTGGCACGTCTCGGCGGAGATGAGTTTGGCATCATCCTGGAAAATTGCGAATTGAAGCAGGCGGTGAGTATTGCGAACAAGATCCGTGAGAAAATCAAGGGCTATCGTTTTGTCTGGGATGATCGTACGTTTGAGATAGGCGTGAGTATCGGTGTTATCGCTATCAATTCGATGAATGCCGAGATCTCTCACGTGCTGAGTTCAGCAGACCTTGCATGCTATGCGGCAAAAGATTCAGGCCGTAACCGTGTGCATGTCTATGAGCCTTCTGATGAGGCGGTCAGGGAACGTCATGGTCAGATGCGCTGGACGGCGCGGATATCAAAAGCATTGGAAGAGAACCGTTTCAAACTCTATCAGCAGCCCATCGTCGGTGTCAGTGACGGGAGTATGAATCACCTGGAGATCCTTCTTCGCATGATCGACGAAGAGGGTAATGTTATTCCGCCCGGTGCCTTTCAGTCAGCGGCCGATCGTTATGGGCTGATGCCCAGGATTGACCGCTGGGTGATACAGGAAGTTTTCAACATGATCGCCAGAGACGATCCGTCTGACCCGATCAGCGGCACCGAGAGAGTGATCGCTATAAATCTTTCTGGCGATTCGATCAACGATGACAAGCTGCTGGATTATATCCTGCAGTTAAAGGCCCGTCTGAATATATCTCTGGACAATGTCTGCTTCGAAGTCACCGAAACGGTCGCCATCAGTAACCTGAGCAAGGCGACTTCTTTCATCAATAAACTGAAAAGCCATGGCTGCCAGTTCGCGCTGGATGATTTCGGTAGCGGCCTCAGTTCTTTTGCCTATCTGAAAAATCTCCCTGTCGATTACCTGAAGATCGACGGCAGTATGGTCAAGGGTATCAGTCATGATGAGGTCGACAGGACCATGGTGACATCCATCCAGCATATCGGGAAGGTGATGAAGCTGAAGACTATCGCCGAGCATGTCGAGGATGAGGCCACGCTGAACGTGCTAAGAGAGATAGGCGTGGACTATGTACAGGGATATTACCTGGGGCGACCTGAGCCAGTCATTGGATAATGTTTCATGTGAGTGACGGCTTTCGACATAACGCTGATTTTAAAAACTAAAAAAATTATTCACGCAGATTAGGGCAGGACGCCCGTAAGTAGAACAACGCAGGAGCAGTTGTCGAGCTGCAAAGGAAAAAATTGCATGTGATAATGTATTTTCACCTCTAATGCATGCTTTGATCCCATTGTGCGAATACATTCGCTGCTACAAAAAACAATAATGAGCTTTTTTCCTGTGTCTTATTTCCTCTGCGAGAGAAGCTTTTATTCCTAAGCCAGCTTATGGCCGGTATCAGTTATTAAGAGAATCAGGCATTGACGTTATACGTATATACGCCTGGTCTGTACATCGGGCGTACTGTGTTCCCATATCTCGTCAAACAGATCTGCAAGCCTGCCGGCACGTTGTGGTGAACGGATACTGAAGCTTGCACTGTAGTTGCGGTTGTTCGCTGTTACCCGGTGGATGAAACCGTGTCTATCTGTCAGCAGAAACGCGCTTGCTTCACTC
>JADFWE010000310.1 GCA_015222915.1 Pseudomonadota bacterium
GCAGTGCCCGACCTACGTAGTTACATACAAACAATGTTTTTATCTTCGCGTCTTTGCGGCTCTGCGCGAGAAATTTTGTTTTTTCTTGATGTCCGCTTCTAGCCGACAACTGACATTCTGACTAACTGCAGTCCTTCAGTGCTTCTTCACTTTTCGTCAGACACCAGCTGCGATGCTGTGGCTTGCGTTTGAAATCTTCGGTCGTGGTCAGGCGGGTGATCTCTTTCAGGTAACAGATACTTTCCAGGCTTTTATCCAGTTTGAAACCGCGTGAATTTGTCGAAAAGATAATCTGTCCGTCATCGCTCAACAGAGCGAGACATCCGCTCAACAGCGCTTCATGATCACGGTTGATATCAAGCGCAGTATCCATCTTCTTGGAGTTTGAAAAAGTTGGCGGATCGATAAAGATCAGCTGATACTTTTTATTTTCTTTAACCGCACCCTGCATCCACTTCAGGCAATCATCCCGTATAAAGGTATGCTTACTGTCTGCATAGACACTGTGCTTATAACCATTGAGCGCGAGGTTTTCCTGCGCCCACTGCAGATAGGTATTCGACATATCGACAGTAGTGGTGCTGCTGGCACCGCCGGCGGCTGCATAGACCGTGACGCTGCCGGTGTAGGCGAAAAGGTTCAGAAAAGTTTTATCTTTTGCCAGTTTCCTGATCAGTTGCCGGGTATTCCTGTGATCGAGGAACAGGCCTGTATCGATGTAATCACGTACGTTGATTATAAACCTGAGATCATTCTCTGTAACTGTCAGTCTGTTTTTAGTATTGTTTTCCTGTGACGCATGCTGTTTCTGATACTGAGAGGAACCACTCTGTTTTTTACGGACTTTTAATACGACATTTTCCTGCGCTCTTTCCAGTACATCGGCCACGCTGTCGATGACGTCATTGATCCGCTGAAACGCACGGTTCCTGTCTACCGTCTTTGGTGCCTGATACTCCTGCACATACACCCAGTCCTCATAGATATCGATGGCAACCGCATATTGCGGGATATCTGCGTCGTAGACACGGTAGCAAGTGATATCATTTTTTCTCGCCCATTTTTTCAGATGTTTGTAATTTTTCTTAAGGCGGTTGATAAACATCTGTGCATGTTCGTTATCACCCCTGGCGCGGTCACCTCCCCTGCTGGTGTCGACGACCTGTGTCCCGGTCGACAGGTCAGCTACTGTCTTCTCGTCGGATATTTCATGATTTTTTGCGTCGAGTGAATCGATACGGTACTGATATAATACTGATTTCAGCGCACCGTTATATAAGGTGTTTTTACGGAAGGCGCGCAAACCGATACTGCGCGCCAGTTCGGTTTCTGATGTGATGATGACAGCCGTCCAGCCATTAAAATGACTCTTGAGCTGTTTGCCAAAACGGTAGTACAGGGTCCGTAACAGCTGCACATCACCGATACGTTTTCCGTATGGCGGATTGCTGACGATCAGGCCTTTCTCATCTGAAGGCGGCACAAGGTCTTTTGTTGCATCCTGAAGATTGACTTTGACCACGTAAGACAGACCGGCGAGCTGGATGTTCTTGCGGGCGATGCCGACGACCTGCTCACTATAGTCACTGCCGCGGATAAGCGGCATGTCTTCCATACCTTGTTGCTTTCTTTCTTCTGCATCCGAGATGATCTTCGACCATATCGTTCTATCAAACTGCTTCCAGGCGGTAAAGCCAAATCCTGTAGCCTTGCCCTGCTGCTTATCTTTTAATCGTAACAGCCCCGGCGCCATATCGGCAGCCATCATCGCCGCTTCTATCAACAAGGTTCCACTACCGCACATCGGATCAAAGAAAGACAGACCCTGCACATAGAAACTTTGCCATTTCGCGCGGTATAACATCGATGCGGCCAGGGTCTCTCTCAACGGTGCACTACCTGCCATCTGCCGGTAACCGCGTTTGTGCAATGCTTCGCCGGAAAGGTCGAGATACAACAGGCACTGTTTGTCACTGAGGTAGACATTGAGCCTTATATCAGGGTTATCTTTTTCGATAGAGGGGCGAAAGCCGGTGTTCTGGGTAAACTGGTCGACGATGGCATCTTTGACACGCAGTGTCGCATAATGACTGTTATTGACCACAGAGTGTGAACTGAAGCAATCTATTGCCAGGGTGTGATCTTCACAGAAGTGTTCTGACCAGTCGACGGCGATGATCTCGCTATACAGGTCGTCATCTGTTTTTATATCGAAAGCTTTTAGCTGCAGCAAGATACGGCTGGCGACACGCGACCAGAGACAGGCGCTGTATGCCAGTGCCATCTCACCGCTGAACGAGATACCACCGGTACTGATTTTTAACTGGCTGACACCTAACTGTTCGAGTTCTTTCTGCAGCAGGTCTTCGACACCTTTGGAACAGGTCGCAAAAAAATGATTAGTAACGTTCAAAACGGCCCTGCTCCCAATATGGACGATATAAATAGACTATATAAATAGGCGATGTGATAGACGATCTAAGAAGACCAGGGATGTTAACTAAAAATAATAGCCATGCACAACTGGCTAACATCGCCGTCACTATAAAACAGATCGGTGTCTATCGGCGCGGCGCTATCTGTATCTTCACCGTCTCGATATCTTCTTCGGTATAGACCCGCTGGCCGATCAGGCTGTTGGCTTCAGCGGCATGGATCTTCATGCCATTATATAACAGTTTCAGTTCTTCTATATTCTCGCAACGGTCCAGCTCACTCTGCGGGAAGTTTTTGTATATCCGTAACAGACCTGCGCGGTAGGCATTGATGCCGATCGAACATTTATAATCACTGATCTGTTCATCCTCTGAATACACATGCGGTATCGGCTGACGGCTGAGGTACATGACTAGATCAGAATTATCCACGACCAGATTGACCGTACTGCGCTTGACGGCGACCTCATGTGACACCCGTGAGTACAGGATAGCGCAGTCAGCATCGGCATGCGCCTCCAGGTTTTCCGCTACCTGGTTGATGATGGATGATGGTGTCAGCGGTGCATCTCCGGGGAAATTGACTACGATATGCTCATCCCCCCAGCCCATCTTATCCACCACTTCTGCCAGCCGGCTGATGCCGCTCAGTTCTTCATCGACGATCATGCACACGGTCGCACCAAAGTCCTCTGCCGCCATGCCGATGCGCGGACTGTCCGTGGCGATAACGATCTCGGATGCAGCTGCGCCTTGCGCACTTTCAAACACATACTGGATCATCGGTTTACCATGGATATCGGCCATGGCTTTGTGGTGGAAGTCATTCTTATCGAAGATGGCGAGAATAATTATTTTAAAATCATCAATCATAAGGGGTATAGATTATATCGGGTTTAGATAGAGGAATAGTTTAGTCTAGTTTCGTGAGATCAGACATGCATATAATGATTTATCGACCACAAGGGTTACCGAGAACTCCGTAACCGTACAAAACTGCTCTGATTTGCAAAAGATCAAGGATGCAGCGCACAGATCCGCCGTCCAGTTTCCGCTATTGATCATCATCAAGTTTTCGTGCATCGGAGCGCAGTAAAACAGGCACATTTTTGCGTACCGGATAGGCCAGCCGGTCGCGTTCACAGACCAGCTCGTTCTGTCTTGAGCGATACTGTAGCTGGCCTTTACAGACCGGGCACACCAGTATCTTCAGGAGCTTTTTCTTCATCGCGTCACCCCGGGCATCAATCCTGTTTACTCATTAATGGTAACAGCAGGGTATCCAGTTTCGCGCACAGCGTAGCTGACATAGCCGCCTGTACCGTTACCTGCCAGCTATCGGACAAGTCCAGTCGATGGCATTTTACTGCATCTTTTTCCGTCATGATGATGGTGTCGTGCTGCCATCCTGAAAAATCGTCCTGTCGATAATGGTGATGATCCGGGAAACCATGTTCGATCAGTGTCAGCCCGGTGCCTTTCATCTGGCTAAAAAAGCGTGAGGGATTACCGATACCGGCAACAGCATGTATTGTATCGGCGGAGTAGCGACTGGCAAAACTTTCCAGCGACATCTGTTCACTGCCATCAAGGCGGCTGATTTCGACGATCTTCAGCTGATAGCTGCACTGCCCGTCCGTTACTGCCGCCGTTGAGCCACCGTTATAGACGACGATATCGACCTCCTGCAAGCGTGATTTTCTCTCCCGAAGTGGCCCGGCAGGCAAACAGAAACCGTTGCCCAGACCGCGTTCAGCATCGATCACAGCGATCTCCAGTGAACGCTGCATACGGTAGTGCTGTAATCCATCATCGGATAACACGATATCGCAATCATTGCTCGCCAGCAGGTAATCGACGGCAGCGACCCGGTCGGCACCGACAACCAGCGGTACGCCGGTTCGGCTGACGATCATCGACGGTTCATCACCGACCAGCGCTGCAGGATCGTTTTCACCGAGCTGCCTGATACCATCAAAACTACCGCCATATCCACGGCTGACAACGCCCGGCCTGAAACCTCTGGCTAGCAGGTATTCGCACAGCGCGATCAATAGTGGTGTCTTACCGCTGCCACCGGCAACGATATTACCGACCACGATGAGCGGCACTTCAGCTTTGAAACTTTTCTTTAAACCCAGGCGATAAGCTCTGCGGCGCATGATACTGAGCAGGCAGAACAGCCATGACAGCGGCAGCAATAACCAGACGACAGGATTTGAACCATACCAGGCATTTTCGAGGGTTTTCCTGGCCGATTTCATGATGGGCTAAGGACAGATCCAGAGATCAATCTTCAAAATTGATCTGATGCAGAGCGGCGTAGTGCCCCTTAACAGCAAGCAGTTCATCATGGGTGCCGGATTCTACGATGCGACCCTTGTCCATGACCACGATAACGTCAGCATTCTCTATGGTCGACAGACGATGCGCGATGACTAAGGTAGTACGATTTTCCATCAGTTTTTCCAGAGATTCCTGAATGTAACGTTCAGACTCGGTATCCAGCGCCGATGTGGCCTCATCGAGGATAAGGATGGGGGCATCTTTTAACAGCGCCCGCGCGATCGCGATACGCTGGCGCTGGCCACCGGACAGCATGACACCGCGTTCGCCGACCATGGTCTGGAACCCGTTGTTGGACTCCTCGATAAAGTCATAGGCATATGCAGCCTTTGCTGCTTTGATAACCTCATCGTGATGAAATTTTTTCATCGTGCCATAGGCGATATTGTGTTCGATGGTATCGTTGAACAGCACCACATCCTGACCGACGTATGAGATATGGCTGCGCAGGTTATCGAGACCATAATCCTGTATACCGATGCCATCGATCAGGATTTTTCCCTGAGAGATCTCATACAGCCGGGGGATAAGGTTCAGCAACGTCGATTTACCGCTGCCGGAACGGCCGACAAAAGCCACGGTCTGCCCGGCATCGATCGTCAGGTTGATATCCTGCAGCGCTGGCTCGCTCTCACCCTGGTAACGGAAAGTCAGGCTCTCGAACTCGACCAGTCCCCGCACCGAATCCGTCTGATAGTCGCCCTTATCGACTTCCGGTTTCAGGTCGATGAAATTAAAGACACTCTCCGCCGCAGCGATGCCGCGCTGCAGTTCACTGACGATCGAGGTCAGTGAACGAACCGGCGGCAACAGCATGGACATGGCGGTGATGAAGGAAACGAAGGTACCCACGGAAATCTCTTCTATCATGCTGCCCTGTGTCGCCAGGTGGATGATCAGCGCCAGGGCGCAGGCGATCAACAGCTGCACGATCGGTGAACTCAGGGCCGATGTCATCTGCATGCGCAGGTGCTGGCGGCGGTTATGGTCGTTTACGTCTGAGAATTGCTCTCTCTCATAATCAATGCCGCCGAATATCTTCACTACCAGCTGGCCTTTGATAGCCTCTTCGACGATACGCGAGACATCACCCATGCTGTTCTGGATATTGCGGCTGATCTTGCGGAACCGTTTCGAGATACTGATTACCAGGAATGCCACCACCGGTGCTACCACGATAAACACCAGCGCCAGCCTGGTATTGAGGTAGAACATCCAGCTGACCAGTGCGATAACGGTCAGCGCGTCGCGGATAAAGACGGTAATGGCTTTGGTGGTGGAATTAGCGACCTGCTCCACATCATAGGAAAATTTGGAGATGAGCTCGCCGGTCGTCGCCTGATCATAAAAAGATTTTGGCAGGGAGACCAGGCGCGAGAACATCTCGTTGCGCAATTCACGGATAACGTTACGCCCGATGACGCTCATACCGTAGCTGGAGATAAAGGCACCGATGACACGGATAAAGAAGATACCGATCAGCGCTATCGGTACCCATCTGATGGTCTCCGGATCACGCTCGACGAAACTGCCATCCATCATGGGCTGCATCAGCGCAGGAAAAGCAGTAGACGCAGCAGCGACGATGATCATACCGAGGATAGCTATCGCAAAGATCGCCTTGTAGACCAGCGCGTAGGACAGTAGACGCCGGTACAGATATAAACTGCTGGATGTGCTGGCTGACATAAGAGTTTTATTTGGCCTCGATAGTAGCGATCGACAACTTACTGAGGCCAAGTTGTGAAGCGGCATCCATCGCCCTGACCACGGCCTGGTGCGGGGTATTGGCATCGGCTCTCAATACCAGCGCGATATCATTGTAATCGAGCTTGTTCAAACTGCTGTTCTGCTCGATGGTCTTGCGCAGGGCCTGCTTCAGGGTGTCCAGCTGCTGATTGACGATCTGACGATCATTGAGAAAATAGTTGCCGCGGGCATCGATCGACAGGACCAGAGGATTGCTCTGCTGCTGGCTGAGCTCAGCAGAAGACTCGGGCAGCGAGACCTTCAGTTTGGCATGACGATCGAATGTCGTCGTCACCATAAAAAAGATCAGCAACAGGAAAACGATATCGATCAGCGGCGTCAGATTAACGTCGACAGTCTCTTCTTTATGACCGGGGCGAAGATTCATTATCTTTTAGCTTTTTTCGATTTATTTTTCTTCGGTTCTGGCGCCATATCCTGAGCACAATCATCCTCATCAGGATGCTGCTTGCGATTATTATGCAGAACATCGACCATCTTGATCGCTTCGCGCTCCATGACGACCACTATACCGTCGACCTTACGGCGAAAATAGCGGTAGAAAACCAGGCTGATAATAGCGACGGTAAGACCGGCAGCGGTGGTGATCATCGCCTGTGAGATACCACCGGCAAGTGCGCCGGGGTCGCCGACGCCGTGTTGGGTGATGGCGGCAAAAACGCTGATCATACCGATGACGGTGCCGAGCAGGCCCAGCAGCGGTGAGATAGAAGCGATGGTGCCCAGCGTGTTGAGAAAACGTTCGAGATCATGCACCACTTCACGCCCGCGCTCTTCGATGCATTCCTTGATGCGTTCACGACTCTCACAGCGGTTCAACAGACCGGTACTGATGATCTTTCCGAGGGCTGACTCTTTGCTCAGAGCCTCGATGTCTGCACGCTTGAGATTTTCCTGTTTGACCGAGTTCCATACCGTTGCCACCAGATGTTTAGGCAGCACTTTTTCCCGGCGTAAACTCCAGAAACGCTCGGCGATGATAGAGATTGAGATGATAGAACAAAGAATGATGGGCAGCATCAACCAGCCGCCGGATTTTACTAATTCAAACACATGACACCTTCGAAAAAGATCTGCCTGTAACACTAAAGTTACATGTTAGTGCAGCTGTTATTATTATAATTATCCGTGGCCTTTATCTTAACTTGATTTGGCCAAAAAGTGCAGATTTCATCAAAAATCACGGTGGTTCCAGTATTTCCCCGCCTGTTGCCGGTAGGCGCTTACCTCTACCCCGGCACGACCGCCTTCGTGCGCCAAAAAACGAAATGAAATAGCGCCCTTTTCTGCTGTATTCAACATTGGTATGTCCGCCACGCCATATCGATTGACCACTTTTGCTGATGGCAGTTTATAACGATTTTTATAGCCCGCCGAGATGATGGCCAGCTGAGGGTTCACCGCCCTGATAAAAGCCGATGTTGAAGAGGTGTTGCTACCATGATGGGCGACGATCAGCACATCCGATACCAGTTTATCTGCACCCAGTAGCAATAAGTCTTTTTCGATTTTCTTTTCGATATCACCGGTAAAGAGCACCGAACCCGCTGTCGACGATACGCGTAAAACACAGGAATAATTATTTCGTTTTTTACCTCTACTGCCGCCATCGCCGGAAGCACTGGCATCTGCTGGCGATAGAAACACAAACGACACGCCATCCCAGCGCCATTCCAGACCTGCGACACAGGGTTGTTTCTGCATTACAGATACCGGGCTCAGCTGTAGTTTGTCTATATCCTGACCGATCAGCGAGATTCCGGGATAGCTATCGAGTAACACCTGTGCGCCCCCGATATGGTCAGCATCACCGTGGCTGATGATCAGGCGATCGATGTTCTGCATATTCCTCGAGCGCAGATACGGGATGATTACCCCGCTACCTGCATTCAGTTTATCGCTGAACGCCGCCCCGGCATCAAAAACCAGCACATGGTTCCTGGTCTGTACGACGGCGGCTGATCCCTGCCCGACATCGAGGATAACAACACGATAACCGGCCGTTGCCAGCTCCGCAGTTGACTGACCCGATATCAGTAACGGCAGAAGTAACAGACATGCTGATAAACGCAGCAACCATAAAGGGGGCTCTCCAGCGCTGTCCGTGCTGTTCTCGCTACCCTCTACAGAGCTATCAGCAGATCGGTAAAAAGGCGTATACCTGTTCGCATGAAACAGAGATCTTATTTCGGACACAGTCACAAAAATACGGGCCGACAGATCTTTTGAAAAGTAGAGTACCAGCATCGCTGTACTTGCCAGCAGACAATCCAGCAAAGAGACATCACCTTTTACCCAGAAAGCAAAAGGCAGATGTGACAGGTATTGCAGGAACGGCCAGATCAGATCCAGCAGCCAGGCGGCAAGCGCGAACATGATGTCGGCGATACCCTGATAGATAAAGCTGAAGACAATCGCAAATAAAATCAGCGGCACTACGAGAAAACTGACATACGGAATCAGTATCAGATTTGCCAATGGTGAGACCAGTGATGCCTGTTGAAACATATACAGAGATAGCGGCAGTAAAAACACACTGAGAATCAGCTGCAGGCGGATCCATTGCCATAAGATCAGTAGTGCTTTTTTCCACCACGGAATATCGATAAGATCTTCAGCGTGCCTGACACATATGAAGATCACCGCCACGGCAGAGAAGGAGAACCAGAAACCAGCGGAGAGCACCGCAACAGGATCAAATAACAGGACCAGTATCAAAGCAAAACCCATTGAGTCGAGCGGACGGATATTACGCCGCAGCAGGACCGTTACGGCCAACGCCGATAACATGATGATGGCGCGTTGCGTAGGAATAGATAGACCAGCCAGCAGCGCGTAGAGTACTGCTGCCAGTAGACCGGCAACCAGTGCTATATGCTGGGCAGGTACATAAACCATCACTTTCGCGGGTAATACACGACGCACGACCACGTAGGCAAACAGTGAAGCCAGACCGATATGAAGACCCGAGATCGCCATCAGATGACTGGTACCGGTCTGTGCCAGTACCTGCCATTGCTTCGTTGATATCGATGACTTATCACCGATGGCGAGCGCTTTTACCAGTGCATACACCCCGTGATCAGACGGTAGCTCCAGTGATGATCCGGTCCGGGTATCGGTCTCTGGCCGATAATCAGCCAAGCTGTCAATTTTCTGTCCGACAGACTGCCGGTAAGCATCGACAGACCAGGCGGAAGCAGGCAATAGTTTCCGGTTAACCGTCGATTTGCGTACATAACCGGTGGCATGTATACCCTGCTGGAAAAGCCAGGCCTCATAATCAAAGCCACCGGGATTCATGAAACCGTGAGGCGGTTTCAGGCGGACTTCTAACTGCCACGTCTCACCTGCATTTACCGTTTCACCGTAATACCAGCTCAGGCGCACTTTCTGTGGAAAATTA
>JADFWE010000311.1 GCA_015222915.1 Pseudomonadota bacterium
ACCTTTATTAGCTGTTGTCTGTCGGGCAGTACCCGATCTACGTTGTTACATATGAAATATTGTTTTTCTCGGCGTCTCTGCGTCTCTGCGCCTCGGCGGTGAATAATCTTTTGACTGTCCGCTTCTAGCCTTTCTGAGACCTTTATTTGTCCCAGGATTTAAAACGTTTTTTACAGTACTTCAGCATGTCGAAATAGTTTTCGAAATATAATTCAAAACCGTCTTCCGAGGGCGCGTCAAACTCACAATAATCATTGGTATGATCACGGCAGATGTCAGGACGGTCTTCGTATATGCCGCAGCCGCCATTGACCTGCAGATGCTGGCAGTGACCATCGATTAACAGCGTCCAGCCATCTTCATCTTTGTAAATCTTTATATTGTTATGTGATACCTGCCAGAGCAGCTGACGGAAGTCTTCTTTGGAGCGAGGTGTGTCTATATGCTGGGTGACATAGGTGCAGCAGATGGAGCCGGTGCAGAAAGAACATTTGTTTTCGCTGGTAACTTTTATGCCGTTTATTTTTTTTGTCATAGGTTTATTACATTAATCCAATCTGGTTGAGAGAGCCGGTTTTTTTGAACAGGAAGCTGCCGTCGGCCTGTCTCTTCGCGAACATGCTGAGACTCTGCCTGATATTGTTGCTCGCGCCTGCATTCGCCTTAAGTTTTATATTAACAGCATAGTTTGCTTCTGGCACCAGTCCGGCATAGCCGTCGATGTTTATATCACCGCCCTGATTTTTTATATCCGCTTTCAGCAGCTGCTGTTCCGATTCGCCCAGCGTTATGCTGATGTTGCCCAGTGATGCAGCTTCCATGACGGTGACGCTTGCATTGCTCCAGTATATCTGGCCACTGGCAGTCGGCAGTTCCCCCTGCTTCCATCGTGCCGATTCGATATCGATAGCGATGTCGCCCGAGAGTTGTGCCAGTGGTATGTTTGCCAGGGTGACGATATCTGAAGCCGGCAGTTTTGCCTTAAGGTCATCGATGAAAAATCGGCCGAGGAATGAGCTGCCGACTTCGGCGCTTATCTTGTTGTCCAGAAGCCGGGTTTCGATCTGCGCAGCGGCGTGGCCAGTGAATAAGGCCAGGGTGGAAAAAGACCAGGTGGTGTCGCTCAGACTGAGGTCATCGTTGATCGATATCTCGATAGCTTTGCCGTGCCATAGCGTACCGCTGACACCCTGTATCCGGACCGGTGCATTGTCATTTATCAGCGTGGTTATGGTGTGTGCTGGAATCGTTGTTATTAATAAAACGAAATACGAGATAACAGCCGTTGAAATATAATATCTTTTTTTCATGAAGAAGCGATCATCGAAAAATAATTATGGGGAGTCAGTGTGGTGTGAGGTCTGGCAGGATTTGACTAGGGGCGTTCAAATGTCAGGCGGGCATCTGCCCGTCCGGCTTTGTCTGAACGTTCGATGTTTGCGCTAACCACCTGTATGCCGTTATGGGTTGCCAGTGTATTTAACCAGACCAGGACCTGGTTAAAAGAAGCCTCTTTTAATGTGACGCGGGCGCCGTTTTTACCGGATGATTCAATCTTGCTTACCGATGATTTCAGACCGGCATTATTGATCGCCTGTTCGATGACCAGCGTGGTCGGTTTGTTACGGTCACGGATCGTGCTGCGTTTTCCTGAGGAGCGCAGGGCTCTGGCCTCGACTGCAGCCTGCTGCATCCAGATCATAATCTCCTGCTGTGACTGCTGCTTCTGTTTTTCGTCCTGCAGTCCCATGTGCATCGGTTCCCACGCGAGCAGGTAGAACAGCATGATCAGCACAAAGGCGATGGTGCCGGCGAGTAATCGCTGCTCTTTTAATGGCAGCGCATAGAACTGCTGTTTCAATTGTTGTAGTTGTTCCATCAGCTACGGCCCTCGATACGCAGCTGTCCTCTTACCTTGTTCTTTTCCGAGGATGAGGATGCTATCTCGGATTTTATGGCAGGGTTGCTGTTCAGGTTCTTATTCAGGCTTTCGATCGCCTGCAGGTTGCTGCCTTCCAGACCGATTTCCATGCGGTTGTTCCGGTAAGTGAGGGTGCGCAGTTTGATGTTTTCTCTGTCTTTGCTCAGGGTGCCGAATGATTCAGAGAGTAAAAATAGTAAGCCGTTATTGCTGTTGCCGGAACCGGATTTAAGCTCTTTCAGCTTCTGCTCCATCTGTACCCGCGGATTGACGATCTTCTTGCTTTTCGGAAATGCTTTTTTATAGATCTTTTCAATCTTTGCTTTGCTGATCCTGTTTTCTTTCTCCAGCTGTGATAGTTGAAAGCCGGTGAATCCGAGGTGTAGCACCAGCCAGACGACGGCCAGCGATGCAGCGAAACGCCAGTGCGGCCAGTAACCGGAAGATTTTCGTTTTGTCTTAAACTTGTGTTGCAGCAGGTTGAGCGGTAACGCCTGTTTGTAGTTACCGCAGAAAATTACCAGCGGGTGGGTGTTGTATATCACTTTTATTAATTCGATGTCATGTCCGGCGACTATTTTGGCGATGTCGGTGCTGGCGTCGTTGGCCGAATTGTCTTCCTGTTCGCTGAAGAGCAGGATCTTTTCGGGTGTGTTCTGGTTCTCATCGCCGTGATTATCGCCATCAGGATCTTCCTGCTCCGGATTGTATTCCTCAAGTTTTTTCTCCAGCGCATAATTAAAAATTTCACGCGGGAAGCTCATGCCATTGGTGGTATCGATCTGCAGGTAGGCATCGTCTTCGAAGAGCAGGCATGCCCATTGCTGTTTTTCAGCCGCCAGGCATAATGCATCCGGAATTATCTTTTCGATCGTGATACCGGCCTGCTGAAAGGTATCGATGATCTCCTGCAGTGTTGTCTTGTCGATGCCGACCACCGAGGTCGAATTATCATGTTTGTTTTTGCTGATGACGAAGTGGAAGTTTTCGATGTCGTCGGCGATGAATTCTTCGATGGCATAAGGTACAGCTTTCAGCATCTTCTGCTGATTCGTGGTCGGCAACTGTAGTTGGTTCAGGTGCAGGCACTGGCTGTTTAAAAGCACGATAACAGGGTGGCCGTCTGCCATCTCGTGTAGTTCGTCCAGTGACCCGGTCGTGATTTTACCGGTGAGCTCACCCGCAGTATTACATAGTGCCCAGGTCGCCTGGTCAGCATGATTGGTGTTGTAGTGGGTGAGCAGGATATCACTCATTTTTTATTCTCTGGTCTCAATTTTTCTGTTTCTATTTCTCTGGTGCCGATGCACATGGCGCCAGTTTTTATAATAGCTGTCATTTTTAATCTGTTGCTAAAGCGTTCGCTGTGAGCGCGAGATGATGCTGGTTTTCCCGGCTTCATCTCTGTGTATTATGCTGTACATGATAGTGCTTGCCTGGCCGATTCTCGCATGTGTTCTGAGCAGGAAATAATCGCTGCTGGTGGTCAGGTGTTTAGTATCCTTGAGTATAGTATCTAGCTTGGCAAAACGGGTGAATTCCTTAACGTCCGCAAACGGCGCCTCTTCGCGCCGCTCTAATATGTCACCGGCCACGCTGTCGGTTATGGCTTGTGACAGTGATTTTAACACTTCGATGCCGGCCGTGTTGACGTTGATGGCGGTGCTCTCCCTGTTGCTGTCAAAGGCGCAGAGATACGGTCTTACTTTCAGATAGGTCTCGCTGTCTTCAAAACCTTTTATCAGGCGTAATTCGCTGATGCTGCGTAACTCAGTATTCGCTGTTCGGTATGGATGTTCCAGGTTCAGGTAATAACCGTCTTCCGCACCGCCGGGATTCGTCGTCTCCAGATCGATATCGATCCAGTCTTTGATCGCAGGTATCAGCTTACCGCCTGAACCGGAATTTATGCCGAGGTTGCCGAACAGCAGGTCTAACTGCAGCTGTGTGGTCTTGTTCATGGCTTCATCTTTTACCAGTGAATTGATATTGATGCAGGCATGCAGGTCGGTGAGTGTCCCCTGTATCGAGCCGCCGTCTACCGGCAGCGGTGGTAACTGGATTGCCCAGCTCTCGGTGAGGTCATCGCTCTTGCTGTCTTTTTTATCCTGTCGAAGGATGCGCTGCGACCATTCTTCTGCCGCCAGCAGATAAAATTGCGCCTGATCCAGGGCGATGAGGTTGCTGGTGCGCCGCACATCCAGCTGCAGGCGTGTGCTTATGGAGATGCTGACCGTGGCGGCGATGGTGACGATTAACAGGGCAGTAATAATCGCCACGCCGCGCTGCTGCCTGGCGGGTCTATATCTGCCGGGCAGGCGTCTCTGGTGTCGGGTGCGGGAGAATAACGTAGCAGTCAGCATTTAATTCATCGCGTAGAGACGACGGATATCGCCCCAGTCGTTTAGTTTGATAGTGACCTCGATGGCCAGCAATTCGAGTTCGGTACTGTCAGTGCTGACGTTCAGTGGCGGCCATCGCTCCTGCCAGCGTGCATTCTGATCCATATAGCGGATGCTGAAATCTTCTACATCATCGATCAATATGGTCTTCTTGGCTTCTACTCCCTGTGCGCGGTCGACCTGCGGCCATTGCAGCCTGACCAGTTTGTCTTCATCCAGCTGGTAGGCGACGCGCAGCAGGCTGCTGCGCAGCAGGTTCGCCGGGTTGACGCGGCCGCCACGGGTAAACTCGATGACATAATCGATGTTATCACCTGCGGTCAGGTAAGGCTGGGTATTGCCGTATTCATCACGGATAGGGCGTCTGACGATCTGCAGCAGGTCACGATTGAAGACCGAGACACTCTGCTGCACCTGGCGAAGCCGTTCCAGTGCCTGCTCCGAGGCGCGGCTGTTGCGCAGCACGTTGTCCAGCCCGCCGTAGGCCATGATCGCCATGATGGCAAAGATGATGCTGGAGATCAGCAGTTCCAGCAAGGTGAACCCCTGCTGTTTTCCAGGGCATGGCCGCCGTGGGCCTATCGGTGAAAACCGCTTAGCGATTTGCATAGCCGGTCAGAGAAGTGAGGTTTCGCGTGCGGTCTTTATCGGCATAAACGGTAAAGCTGATCTGACGGGCATCTTTGTCTTCGGTGGCTTTGCTGGTACGCACCCAGAACCATTCATTCTCCGCCATCTCAGTCGAACCTTTTTTATCGCCCAGGTCGGGAAACTGCTTGCTGATACGCATCTGCGTGAGTTCATTGACAGCGACCCAGTGCGCCAGTGTTTTCTGTTTCAGATAGGTGGCATTGTTAGCCTGTGACCCCGAAGTACTCAACAGGGCACCGAGTGATAGAGCGATGATGGTAAGTGCCACCATCACTTCGATCAGAGTGAAGCCTGACGATTTATTTACGATAGAATTATTCATTGTATTTGATCTCCATGGATGGAGGGAATGCTAAAAATCGTCTGGAACGATTTCTGTGCACTATTCACTGGTTTACGGTCACAGTTCACTTATCCTGGTTTTCAGATTACCGTCAAAAGCACCGCTAACAAGATAACTGGTATCGACGCCCAGGATGTAAAACCGGATTTCAAACTCAGGTGTGATCTCGCCGCTGGATAAGAGATAGACCTGCGGTTTTGCTGCATTTTTGTCTTCCTGTTCCTGTTCGGTCTCATCATCGCCCAGCGTGCGGTCGTTCATCAATGCGGTGCGCGCATCTGACTCGGCCTTGCCGATGACGATCTCGGTATCTTCCAGGCTCATTTCCAGTTCCATGTCCAGCGGCAGCTCGCGTGGCCGAAGGATCTTGTCATTAGTGACGGGCTGCCAGCGATTATCGACGAAGTGCAGAAACTGGTAACCATCCAGGCTGACTTCGATAGCGTACTCTTCGCCGCGCAGTATGGCCTCTTCCAGTGCAAGCTGTACCAGTCGATCCAGACGCTGGGCTTCCTGTTTGATGATGTCTTCGGCTGAGTCGCTGCGGATGGCGAGCGTGGTATAGGTAAACAGGATAGCAACGATGACCACGACCACCAGCAGCTCCAGCAGGGTGAAACCTTGCTGGCGGCGTGCTGGTGACAGGAGTGAAGTCATGAGATGAGTAGACGGGGGTGATGCTAACCCTGTCGATAGTGACGGCTGGAGTCGGGTCTTATTTATCTGTAGTGCGATTAATCCTGATCCCATGAACCGATATCTTTGTATGGGCCTTCGCCGCCGGGTGCACCATCAGCGCCCAGTGAATAGATGTCGGTCTCGCCGTGCTCACCGGGGTTCAGGTAGAGGTATTCGTTCCCCCACGGGTCTTTATTAAGTTTCTTGACGTATCCGCCCTGTTTCCAGTTAGCCGGTTCCGGAGTGCCGGTCGGGCGGCTGATCAATGCCTCGAGTCCCTGATCGGTGGTCGGGTAGGTATAATTATCCAGACGGTAGATGTCCAGTGCGCTCTCCAGTGCACGGATGTCATTTTTGGCTTTGGCAACACGTGCTTTATCCGGGTTATCCATGATGCGAGGTACCACGACACTGGCCAGGATACCGATGATGACCACAACAACCATGATCTCGATCAGGGTGAAACCTGATTGTTTATTTCTGTTTTTTGACTGATGTAACACCTAAAACTCCAATTTGTGTAAAAACTAATATGATTCGGGGCTATATTGCGCCGGGTGAATTCTTTAAACTGAACCGGGGTGAAAATGCCCGCAGAGCGTATTGATTCGAAGAATAATAACAAATGACAGGCTCACTGCCTATTACAATGACAACATCAGATCCATTAAAGTTTCGTTACCGTTATCATCCTAGCCATGTGTTATGGCTGGTACTGTTTCTTGTTTCACTGCTGCTGCAGACAAACTGGGTAGAGAGCTGGCGTTTTAACCGCGACCTGGTCGAACAGGGCCATATCTGGCTGCTTTTCAGCGGTCACATCGTACACCTCAACTGGTCACACTGGGCGCTGAATATGGGCGGACTGGCCATCGTCGCCTTTTTCTTCAGTTCGCATGCCAGCGTTAAACAATGGTTGGCGGTCCTGTTTGTATCCGCCTGCGTCATCAATATCGGACTATGGTGGTGGATGCCGGAGATCCGTTCTTACGTCGGTTTATCGGGCGTATTGCATGGCCTGTTTTTATATGGTGCCCTGCGTGAGATACGGTTTTACCCGGTCAGCGGTTATGTGCTGACAGTCGTGCTGGTCGCAAAATTGGCGTGGGAGGCCTTCAACGGCGCATTACCCGGCTCAGAAGAGATGACCGGTGGCCGGGTACTGACCGAGGCGCATCTGTACGGGGCCATCGGCGGCGTGCTGGTGTGGGTATTCGAGTGGGGCAGAGATAGGTTAACCTTGAAACCGACCTGATTTTAACTAAAAGTATATGACTGCAATCGACACAAATGCGACATCCACAAGGATTAAAAAAACTTCACCGCCGAGGCGCAGAGACGCCGAGAAAAACAATATTTCATATGTAACAACGTAGATCGGGCACTGCCCAACCTACGAAAACTAAAAGCTTTTCCTCGGCGTCTCTGCGCCTCGGCGGTGAAGTTTTTTTAATCCTTGTGGATGTCGCATTTGTG
>JADFWE010000312.1 GCA_015222915.1 Pseudomonadota bacterium
ACATATGAAATATTGTTTTTCTCGGCGTCTCTGCGCCTCGGCGGTGAATAATCTTTTGACTGTCCGCTTCTAGCCGTTAACTGACGATCAACGTAACAAAAACCTAACGCTCAAATTCTACGAAACGTGAATGACGATCATTTTTCACACCGCCGGGAGAAGATTCCGACTTCCATGCATGGCCGTAAATAATCTCATAGGTCGCAGGCAAGACGCCCTGCTGCCTGAAACTCTCATAACGTTCCCGCACTGCCTGCAGCACTGACCGGCCACTCAAACCTCTTTTTATTCCTGGTCCAGACGCCGTCACATTCGCTCCGATAGCTCTCAGGTCATGCATCAGCTCATCGACTACATCATAGGTCACTGTCAGTATCTCTGCCTCCATCACCGGTTCCGCAAAACCATCCTGTAACAGGGCATCACCGATATCATGCATATCGATAAACTGGTTTACATGAGCATCGGTATTCACCGTCGCCCAGCTCTGGCGTAATTCTTTTAAGGTATCCGGACCAAATGTAGAAAACACGAACAGGCCTCCCGGTTTCAACACCCGCTTTGCTTCCAGTAGAGCGGCATTGAGATCATTACACCACTGCAGGCTCAGGCTGGAGAAGACCAGATCAAAACTGTTATCAGCAAATGGCAGGCATTCGACATCAGCACATACACGGTGCGGCGCCCGTAGGAAATTGCCATGTTCGGCGCTTTTTTCGAGCATGTTCTCGGACAGATCGAGCGCGACCACCTGTGCCTTTTTATATCGTAAAAACAGGGGAGGAATGGCACTGCCGGTACCGGTGCCGGCGTCCAGCACGATCTGTGGCTTTATCTTTACCACGTCCAGTTTTTCCAGCAAACGTGTACAGACTTCTTTCTGCAACACTGCAAACTGATCGTAACTTTCTGCCGCGCGGTCAAATGACCGGCGCACCTGCGCCTGCTCAAAAACTTGTTCTTGCTCCTGTTCTGATGACGTGTTCGTTACTTGTGAACTCATAAAAAGTACTGCTCGATTAATGATGGCGTAGAAAAGATTCAGTCCGCGAATAATGCAAAAATACATTTAACGGGGCATATATCTTTATCTTTAGGGCACCTCTATTAAGTGCTTATGTCCTCTGCGGGATCTGAAGCGTGTAGCTGCAAGGCATGGGCCGCAGCAGAATGGTTATTCCATTCTCAAGGCTCATAACGCTGCAGATGCATGCTTCAGACCCCGCCCTTCACGAATGCCTTACCCCGAGTTTACCGGCTGCGTAACGGCTCTGCCAGAGCAAGCAGCTGTTTAATAAAATCTTCCGGGTGTGAGAGGAAGGGTGCGTGGCTGGCCTGCGGATGCAACACCACATCGTTCTGGGAAAAATTTTCTGTTAACACTTCTGACAGTGCTGCCGGCACCAGGCTGTCTTTCGCACCCAGGTACCAGTGCAGCGGGCTATCGACCGTTGATAATAACGGGCGCAGATCAGTTTCCTGTAAGATCTTCAGGCCGGCATTTAACGCCTGCGTCGATGCCTGACCGCGCTGCGCGATGCTGTGCTGCAGCTGCCTGACCAGACTGGTGGCATCCGCCAGACCTTTGACCTGTAATGCCAGGAAACGCCGGATGGTCTTCTCCTGATTTTTATTCAGTTCACTGGCAAACAGGTCGAATACCGATTTTTCAACCGCCGCGCTCCAGTCCCGGCGTGACACGAAACAGGGGTTGGCGGTAACCAGCATGGCGCTTGCTACACGTTGCGGATACAACTCGGCCAATCGCAACACGGCCAGCGCGCCCAATGACCAGCCTACCCATAACACCGGGCGGTGCACCAGCGGCATCAGCGCCTGCACATAATCATCCAGCTTTTCAGCCGGCACGTCTGCCATAGAACCGTGACCGGGAAGATCAACCACGATAGCATCGATCCAGTCCGGCAACTGGTCGATACAGCTCTGCCACACTGCGCTGTTCATCGCCCAGCCATGGACGAAAATGCAGGTCACAGATTTTTGTTTAGCAGAGGTTTTCATATCTATTTTCATACGACTTCATCGCCGAATCGGTTAATCTCATGATCCATCAGGCTCTGATTAATTATGCAATCAGGCGTCTCCTGCGGTAAGCTTCGCCACGCGTATCCAACACATATAGAACCTCATGCCATATTATCTCAACATCATCCTGTTCGCAGGTTTTGCCTACCTGATCGGTTCCTTCTCCACCGCTATCATCACCTGCAAGATCATGGGTATCGAAGACCCCAGGAAAACCGGTTCGCACAACCCTGGCGCGACCAATGTATTACGCCATGGCGGAAAAAAGGCCGCTATTATCACCCTGTTCGGTGATATGTTGAAAGGATTAATTCCGGTTATGGTCGCCGTCAGCCTACAGGCCGACCCGCTCATCATCGCACTGACCGGGCTGTTCGCCCTGTCAGGCCATGTCTTCCCGGTCTATTATGGTTTCAGAGGCGGCAAAGGCGTGGCTACTTATTACGGGGTTATCCTGGCCATGAACTGGCAGGTCGGGCTTATCGCCATCGTCATCTGGTTACTCATTGCTGCTCTATTAAAGATCTCATCGCTGTCAGCGCTGGTATCGATCTTTTCGACACCGTTTATACTCTGGTATTTCTCACAGTCTGTCGAGCTGACAACAGCAGTGGCATTGATGAGTGCACTGGTTTTCTGGCGGCACAGAACAAACATCAAATCGATAATACGAGGCACCGAATCCAGGATCGATAACAGCAAACGATAAAGGCAGACTTTTCAAAAAACGTAAAGGAGCACCAAATCAACAACTATGGACAGGCTTTAAATTGCTTTTAGCTCCTGCATCGGCCAACGTGCTCTGGCATCGATCTCCAACGGCTGTGTCTCACCGGCCATCAGTCGAAAACAACCGACCTGCGCGATCATAGCGCCGTTATCGGTACAGAATTCTATCCTCGGATAAAACAGCTGCCCGCCCAGCGACTCAACCATCTCAGCCAGCGTGCGGCGTAGACGTTTATTGGCACCGACCCCGCCGGCGATCACCAGCGTATTGCAGCCCTGCTGTTCCAGCGCCCGGCGGCATTTAATTTTCAGCGTATCGGCTACGGCTTCTTCGAAAGCAAGACAGATGTCCGCCTTTGTCTGCTGCGCTATCTGCCCGTCCTGCGCAGCAGACTGCATGGTATTGAGCGCGAAAGTTTTTAATCCGCTGAAGCTGAAGTCCAGCCCGGGGCGGTCGATCATCGGCCTGGGGAAACGGTAGACGCCCTGCTGTCCTTCTTCTGCCAGGACGGCCAGCGCCGGACCACCAGGATAACCCAGCCCCAGCAATTTTGCGGTCTTATCAAAAGCTTCTCCGGCGGCATCGTCCAGACTCTGCCCGAGCAGTTCATACTGGCCGATACCTTTAACATACGCCAATAAGGTATGACCGCCGGAGACCAGTAACGCCACGAACGGAAATTCGGGCGGATTATCCTCCAGCATCGGCGCCAGCAGGTGGCCTTCCATATGATGAACTTCGACAGCAGGTATGGCCAGCGCCCAGGCCAGTGCCCGACCGTATGAAGCACCCGACATCAGGGCACCGATCAAGCCGGGGCCTGCCGTGTACGCGAGGCCATCAATATCGGATTTTTTCAGTGATGCCTGTGACAGGACCTGCTCTAACAACGGCGTCAGGTAACGGATATGGTCACGTGATGCCAGTTCCGGCACTACGCCACCATATTCAGCGTGCAATTCGACCTGGCTGTGCAGCGTATGCGCCAGCAAGCCTTTTTCACTGTCAAATAACGCCAGACCGGTCTCATCACAGGAGCTTTCTATACCTAAAACGATCATAATTTCTGATGAATCTCTAATAAATTCCTAAATAAGGTCAATAAATACCATTTTTTTTACATTCTGGCTTTTAGATTTGGCCAATAATGCGATATAATACGTGGTTCACCGTACCCGATGCGGATTTTTTAATTAATATTTTAGCAGGGCAGTGATATGCCCCGATAGAATCAAGCAGAACTGAGAACTATGCCAGCTATACGAGTTAAAGAAAACGAACCTTTTGATGTTGCACTACGTCGTTTCAAACGTTCATGTGAAAAAGCCGGTGTTTTGACTGAGATTCGCAAACGCGAAGCTTACGAAAAACCAACGACTGAACGCAAGCGCAAAGCCGCAGCAGCGGTAAAACGCCACCTGAAAAAACTGTCAAAAGAACGCAATAAATTTGCCCGTTCACCACACCAGCGTCGCCGTTAATCTCTATCATTCTTTGATTTAATTACGGCCCCGTCAGGGTGCAGCGAACCATCTTTACGGTTCGGTCTTTCTGATCCAGGCCTCTTGATTATTAAACGATAATGAGTGACTTAAAAAAACAGGTTCAGGACGCTGCCATCAGCGCCATGAAATCCGGTGAGAAAAAGCGTCTTGCTGTCATCCGCCTGATGACGTCTGCGATAAAGCAGATCGAGGTCGATGAACGTATCGAACTTGATGACGCCCGCATCATTGTCGTTTTTGACAAGATGCTCAAGCAACGCCGCGAATCCATCTCTCAGTTCAAAATAGCCAGTCGTGAAGACCTGATTGAACAGGAAGCCTATGAGATCGATATCATCCAGGAATTCCTGCCCCAGGCGCTCAGTGAAGACGAGATCGATGAGATCGTAAACAGCGCTATCTCACAGACAGCGGCCAGCTCGATCAAAGACATGGGTAAAGTCATGGGGATAGTAAAACCTCAGATTGTCGGCCGTGCCGATATGAGCGAAGTCAGCGGTCGCATTAAATCGCTGCTCAGCGC
Organism: Pseudomonadota bacterium; assembly: GCA_015222915.1. Lineage (GTDB taxonomy): Bacteria > Pseudomonadota > Gammaproteobacteria > SZUA-229 > SZUA-229. Next base: position 4,805 of record JADFWE010000312.1, read on the forward strand.
CAGCTAGCTCGGATAGTTATAAACCTGGCCGTTATAGACCTGGCGGTTGACAGTAGAGCGACATCCAGAGAACCGTCGCCTGCACAAGAACAACACAAAGATAACGCGCCGATCAAACGCGTTAATAAGAAAAAGACTCGCACTGCCTGCACTTTCCATATCCGTACAGGTTCAAGCATCACAAGTCCAGACATAAAACGCATAAGGTTGATTCATATCCATGAGCACACTCAAAAACGACCGATTTATAAAAGCACTGCTACGTCAGCCCGTCGACCGCACCCCGGTATGGATCATGCGTCAGGCTGGACGCTATCTACCCGAATACCGTGAAGTACGCGCTAAAGCCGGCGACTTTATGACCCTGTGCAGTACGCCGGAACTTGCCTGTGAAGTCACCCTGCAGCCATTACGCCGTTTTGATCTTGATGCGGCCATCCTGTTCTCCGACATCCTGACCATCCCTGATGCGATGGGACTCGGCCTGTACTTCTCTGAAGGCGAAGGCCCTAAATTCAAAACCACCATCGATTCTGCAGCCGATATCAAAAACCTGCCGATACCTGACCCGGCAGACAAGTTATCTTACGTCACCGATGCCGTCTCACTGATCCGTAAAGAACTGGATGGCGATGTACCGCTGATCGGTTTTGCCGGCAGCCCGTGGACACTGGCGACCTATATGGTCGAAGGCGGCAGCAGTAAAACCTTCTCCAAGATCAAAGCCCTGTTATTCGAAGACCCGACATCTGCCCACCTGTTAATGAGCAAGCTGGCAGATTCTGTGGCAGCTTATCTGAACGCGCAGATCGAAGCCGGCGCGCAGGCAGTGATGGTATTTGACAGCTGGGGCGGCGCCCTGACCACTCCGCATTACAAAGAATTCTCACTGGCCTATATGCAGAAGATCGTCGATCAGCTGATCCGTGAAAAAGATGGTCAGAAGATTCCGGTCATCCTGTTCACCAAGGGTGGCGGCATGTGGTTACCATCGATCGCAAATACCGGCTGTGATGCTGTCGGACTGGACTGGTCTGTCGATATCAATATCGCACGTCAGCAGATCGGCGACAAGGTAGCACTGCAGGGCAATATGGATCCGGCCATCATGGCGACCAATCCTGATGTCATCAGACAGGAAGCTGGCCGCATCCTGGCTGAATTCGGTAACGGTTCTGGCCATGTATTTAACCTCGGCCACGGCATTACACCGAACATCACCCCGGACAACGTAAAAGCCCTGGTCGATGCCGTGCACGAGATCAGTGAGCAATATCACAACTAATATCCTTGCGAGATTTTTCATTACATAATTAGTCGTAGATATCGCTACAAATACCCGATGACTGCTTTCGACACAAAAGCGACATCCACAAGGATTAAAAAACTTCACCGCCGAGGCGCAGAGACGCGAAGATAAAAACATTGTTTTTAATGTGTCATTGCGAGGAACGAAGCAATCTCTCATAGATAGCACAGTCGCCTGATAGAGATTGCCGCGCTTCGCTCGCA
>JADFWE010000313.1 GCA_015222915.1 Pseudomonadota bacterium
GATGCGCTTAGGGGGTATCTTTGACTTCGATCGCCGTCAGGAAGAATTAGAAGAGGTCAACCGCGAACTTGAGCAGCCGGGTATATGGGATGATCCTGAAGCTGCACAGAAACTCGGGCAGGAACGTTCGCGCCTTGAGAAGATCGTTCTCACTATCGTGGAGCTGGATACCGCGCTCAACGATGCGGAAGAACTGCTGGAGATGTCGATCGAGGATGATGACGAAGAAAGCGTCATCAGTATCTCCGCTGATCTGGATGCCCTGCAGCAAAAAGTAGAAGAACTCGAGTTCCGGCGCATGTTCTCCGGCGAGATGGATGCCTGTAACGCCTTTGTCGATATACAGTCCGGCTCGGGTGGTACCGAGGCTCAGGACTGGGCGGAGATGTTGTTACGTATGTACCTGCGCTGGGGTGAGTCACACGGTTTCAAGACCGAGCTGATGGAAGCCTCACCGGGGGATGTCGCTGGCATCAAGAGTGCGACCATCCATATATCGGGTGATTACGTCTTCGGCCGTCTGCGTACCGAGACCGGTGTGCATCGCCTGGTGCGTAAATCGCCTTTCGATTCCGGTAACCGCCGTCATACTTCTTTTTCGGCCGTCTTTGTCTCACCGGAAGTGGATGATAATATCGAGATCGAGATCAACCCGGCTGATCTGCGCATCGATGTGTATCGTGCCAGCGGGGCGGGTGGACAGCACGTCAATAAAACAGAGTCGGCGGTGCGTATAACGCATCTTCCTACCAATGTCGTGGTGCAGTGTCAGAGTGGACGTTCACAGCACAAGAATAAAGATGCTGCGATGAAACAGCTGAAAGCCAAATTATACGAACGCGAGATGCAGATACGTAATGCAGACCAGAAGGCACTGGAAGAAACGAAATCGGATATCGGCTGGGGCAGTCAGATCCGGTCTTATGTTCTGGACCAGTCACGGATAAAAGATCTGCGCACCAATGTCGAGACCGGTAACACCCAGGCCGTTCTCGATGGTGCGCTCGACCAGTTTATTGAAGCCAGTCTGAAACAAGGGCTTTAACAAGAACTTTAAAAGGCAGTGAATAGTGAAATGAGTACTGATAAGCAGAACAACGAAACCCCGATCTCCACAGAAGACGAAAACAAACTTATCGCGCAGCGCCGCGAGAAGCTGTCGGCACTTCGGGCCACGGCGAACGAGAATGGCAAAAATGTTTTTCCGAATTCATTCCGGCGCGACGCACTGGCAGGTGATCTGCTATCGCATTATCAGGATAAGACGAAAGAAGAACTTGATGAATTAAATATCAGGGTATCTGTTGCTGGCCGCATGATGGCAAAACGTATCATGGGCAAAGCCAGCTTCTCGCAGCTGCAGGACATGTCGGGTCGCATCCAGTTATTCTTACAGCGCGACAGTCTGCCTGAAGGTGTTTATAACGACGGTTTCAAAAAATGGGATGTCGGCGATATCATCGGTGCTGGCGGCGTTATGTTCAAGACCAAAACCGGCGAGCTGTCCGTCAAAGTCGATGATGTGCAGCTGCTGACCAAGTCGCTGCGTCCGCTGCCGGACAAGTTTCACGGCCTGTCTGACACCGAGATCCGTTATCGTCAGCGTTATGTAGACCTGATCATGAACGAAGAGGTGAAGAAGAGCTTTTATCTGCGCACTTCCATCATCAAGTTTATCCGTAATTATTTTGATACCAATGGTTTTATCGAAGTCGAAACACCGATGATGCAGGTGATCCCGGGCGGTGCCACAGCGCGTCCGTTTGAGACTTTCCACAATGCGCTCAACCTGCCGATGTATCTTCGTATCGCACCGGAGCTCTACCTGAAACGCCTGGTGGTCGGTGGTTTTGAACGGGTCTACGAGATCAATCGCAACTTCCGAAATGAAGGCGTTTCTACACGGCATAACCCTGAGTTCACCATGCTGGAGTTCTATCAGGCGTATGCTGACTATAATGACCTGATGGATATCACCGAGGATCTCCTGCGCCAGCTTGCCGAGAATCTGCTCGGTTCAACGCAGGTGACAAGCGAAGGCAACAGCTATGATTTCGGTGCACCGTTCGCCCGTCTCAGCGTGTTTGATTCGATCCTGTATTATAATCCTGAGGTCAAAGCCGAGACGTTATCTGACCTTGCAAGTGCACGTGAACTGGCCGAGAGTCTGGGCGTCAAGTTGAAGGACGGTTATGGCCTGGGCAAAGTACAGATCGAGATATTTGAGAAGACGGTAGAGCATCGCCTGATGGATCCGACGTTTATCACCGAATATCCGACCGAGGTTTCGCCGCTGGCTCGTCGCAATGATGATAACCCTTTTGTTACCGACCGCTTCGAATTCTTTGTCGGCGGCCGTGAGATTGCCAATGGCTTCTCCGAGCTGAATGATGCAGAGGATCAGGCTGAGCGTTTCAAAGCCCAGGTCGCTGAAAAAGATGCCGGTGATGATGAAGCCATGCACTTCGACGCCGACTACATCCGTGCGCTTGAGTTCGGCCTGCCACCGACAGCAGGTGAGGGTATCGGAATCGACCGCCTGGTGATGCTGCTGACCGATTCTCCGTCGATCCGTGATGTAATCCTGTTCCCGCATATGCGTCAGGAAGCTGATATCGAGGTGTGATATCTGTTTATTATCTGATTGCGGCTAGAAAGAGACGTCGATCGTTACCCGTTATTCGTCGTTCGTAAAAAATGCCAAACAGTAGGGGCTGCATAGCCACTGGCTCATTTCGTGTTTTTAGCTTTTAACGAACGACGAATAACGAACGACGGCCAACGTCGCATATGTGTTGCTAGCAGAATAAGAAATTACATAGCTTAGCTTTCGTGTGGCTTCAGCAATCGTCTTTTTTTGTTTTACTCAGTATCAAAACTATAAGGCAGTTCCTTCACGGCAACAGCCGGCCCTTCGGCATCCCCTAAGAACAGTTTCGCTTCACTATCTGCTATCTGAATAACAGCTAGTGCATCGTAACCAGAGTCCGGATTTTTTTCTGCCTGTATGATGATGCCGGTGTTCTGGCCGGCTCTGGCATTCTCGGCAAACAGGGTATCACCAGCGTGTGGTCTTTTTTCGGTATCGATGTTAATTTTGAAACAGCGTTTTTTCAATTTGCCGAGATAGTGCATGCGGGCGACGATCTCCTGTCCGGTATAACAGCCCTTGGTAAAACTCACGCCATTGAGTAATTCCATATTGACCATCTGTGGTACAAATTCTCCGCTTGTTTTGCTGTCGATAAAAGGCAGGCCTGCCTGTATGTTGAGATACTCCCACGAAGAAGGGTCTACGACTTCTACCTGTGGACTCAGTTTCTGCCAGAGATCTTTAGCGTCATCCGGTGAGCAGAAAATTTCATATCTCGGGGTATCACCCTGAGCGCTGGCAACACAGATGGCGATGTAGTTGTCGCTATGCGATACGCTGTCGATGTCCTGCTTGATATCTTCGATAAAAGGGCTTAGCAGCGATACCGCATTTTTTCCGCTGACACCGAGGTGGATCAATTGTTCGCTGACATCCTGAATAGCGACATGGGCACGCAGGACATAATTTTGCAGGTGCTCGATGCTGGATTCGACCAGGTCACTTTTCAGGCTGATGAAATAATTCTGCTGATGTTTGAACAGGCGGAAATTTGCCAGCATGCGTCCCTTATTGTTGCAGAAAGCACTTAGCTGGCTGTTATCTTCGTCGACCAGTGCCACATCATTGGTGAACTGACCCTGCATGAACGATACCGCATCATCGCCGGCGATAACCACCTGGCTGTAATGTGACAGGTCGCAGATGATATCTGTATTTTCAGCCTTATCGTGTTCTGCACCGGCTGTGTCATTGTGAGCAGTATCGCTAGTCGGTGCATAGCCCAGTGAGAGCAGGTAGTCGTTCCAGTCTTTGTTCATGTGAGCTGTTCTGTATGTGGCGGTTTGAATTAAGGGATATTAGACAAGTTTTACTTATTTATCATTATATCTTTCGTGTGGGCTTATCTGTTCCTGCTCATCTGAACGGTATTATCGTCAGGTAGCCGAGGACTCCGGTAATAGTGTTTCTGAATGATGCATGGTCCGTCTCTGCTTTCCCTAACCTACTGTTTCTACATATTATTCTATGGCGAGTAATGACAACCGTCTGGCGTGATTGGTCAAGCCGTTTCTTCTTTATGCTTCTAAAATCAGTTTAATATCCTTGAATATGGAGTTGATGATGAAACATTTACTTGCGATGACGACATTGCTGCCCGGCCTGCTGCTATCGACGGTGAGGGCCGTTGCATCA
>JADFWE010000314.1 GCA_015222915.1 Pseudomonadota bacterium
GTATCTGCCATGTCTATATCGATACCGATGCCGATAAACAGAAGGCTCTGGATGTGGCGTTCAATTCAAAGACCCAGCGTTACGGTACCTGCAATACCATGGAGACGCTGCTGGTCGCCGAATCGGCTTCGCCTGATATTATTACTGACCTGGCAAAAATGTATGTCACAGAAGGCGTCGAACTGCGTGCCTGTGAAAAAACAGAAGCTGTATTAAAAGCGCAGGGTATCGAGGTGAAAGCCGCGGACGATGCAGATTGGTCCACCGAATACCTGGCGCCGATCCTGTCGATCAAAATGGTGGCCGATATCGACGAAGCCATCGCTCATATTACTCGATACAGTTCACAGCACACAGAATCGATCATCACCGAGAACTACACCAAAGCCCGCCAGTTCCTGCGCGAAGTGGATTCGAGCTCAGTCATGATCAATGCATCTACCCGTTTTGCCGATGGATTCGAGTATGGCCTCGGCGCCGAGATCGGCATCAGTACCGACAAACTGCATGCCAGAGGCCCGGTTGGACTGGAAGGGCTGACCAGTATGAAATACGTGGTGTTGGGGGACGGACAAGTCCGTCAATGAAAAACGAAAAATGAAAAGTGAAAAATGAAAAGCAAAAGACACAGGCATGTGTTTAATCGGAAACTGTTTCAGCATTTTTCACTTTTCATTTTTCACTTTTCATTAAGATTCCGATCATGATCGGAATCTTCGGCGGCACCTTCGACCCGATTCACTATGGCCACATCAAACCGGCGCTGAGCATCAGACATGCGTTAGATCTGAGCGAGCTGCGTTTTATCCCGAACCGGATTCCACCGCACCGTGAACAGCCGTGGCTAAGCGCCGAGCAGCGGTTAGCACTGCTGCAAACGGCCGTCCAGGAATACCCTGAGATCGTCATCGATCAGCGTGAGCTGAACCGCGACGGTCCGTCATATATGGTGGATACCCTGAAATCTCTGCAGCGTGACTTTCCGGGTGAAACCTTCTGCCTGATCATCGGTATGGATGCGCTGTATGGCATCAGTTCGTGGCACCGGTGGAAATCACTGTTCGATCTGTGCCATCTGGTGGTCACCACGCGACCGGGGTTTGACAAGGACACGGTGGCCAGACATATGACGGATGAAGACTACCGTTTCATCGAACAAAAAATGACGGATGATGCTGCGGATTTAGTCGCTATGACAGGCGGTGTCGAGGGCAAAATCCTGTTAAAATCAGTTCCACAGCTGGATATTTCATCGACCATGATCCGTCAGCAACTGTCACAGGATGATCTGACGCGGGGCAGGTCTCCGTGCGAACCGGTCAAACAGTGGATGCCGCAAGCGGCCTACCAGCAACTAATGAGCTACACCAAAGAATGAGTCATATTATTAATAAGGAACTAGGCATCGAGGTTTAAAAACAATGACAATAGATGATCTGAAAAAACTGGCAATCACTGCGCTGGAAGATCTGAAAGCAGAAGATATAACGGTACTTGATGTAAAAGATAAAACCACGGTAACCGACTGGGTGATCATCGCCTCGGGTACTTCGAGCCGGCATGTAAAGTCGATTGCCAATAATGTTATTTCTGAACTAAAGAAAATAGGAAAACCGCCACTGGGTGCGGAAGGTCAGGAAGACGGTGAATGGGTGCTGGTGGATATGGGCGACATCATCGTACATGTCATGCAGAGGCAGGTGCGCGAGTATTATGATATCGAAAGCCTGTGGTCAGTCGAAGGCCTCGACCGCACCGCACATCGCCAGGAACAGGACGCGATATAAAAATTATTAGGGCAGGCTTTCTGGAGCAGATCTTGTTGTGAATATTAATCTGATCTCAATCGGTAACAAGATGCCGGACTGGGTCGAGCTTGCAGGTAATGACTTTATCAAGCGCCTGCCGGCAGAGATCAGGATCAACAGCATCCTGCTGCCATTGATCAGGCGCGGAAAGAACCCGGATATCGCCCGTATCGTCCGTGATGAAAGCCGGAAACTGATCGCCGCCGTGCCCAGAGATTCTCTGTTCGTGGTGCTCGACGTACTCGGTAAACCGGTAACCACGATGAAGCTTTCATCCATGCTGGAGACATGGCTGCAGCAGGGGCAGGACATATCGATCATCATCGGCGGCCCGGATGGTGTGTCCGATGAACTGCTCTCGAAAGCAGCGCTCAAGATCTCACTCTCGCAGCTGACTTTTCCGCACCCGCTGGTGCGCGTCATCCTGCTCGAGCAGATCTATCGTGCATGGAGTATTATCAATAACCACCCTTACCACCGGGCCTGATCGCTATGTCTGATCTGATGTCGCAGAGATCTGCACAGCTCATCCTGGCCTCTGCCTCACCGCGGCGACGTGAATTGCTGAGCCAGATCGGTCTTGAGGTGCTGGTGCAGCCGGTCGATATCGATGAGACCCCGAAGCAGGGTGAAGCCGTGGTTGACTACGTGCAACGGCTGGCGATGGAAAAGGCGCAGCGCGGCTTTGAGAACATCGACGATAAACAAAAGTTGCCGGTGCTGGGTTCTGATACCGTCGTCGAGATCGACGGGGAAATACTGGGGAAACCCGTAGACCGGGCGCATGCGAAACATATGCTGCAGCGACTTTCCGGCGAAAAACATACAGTACACACATCTGTGGCTATAGTTAGGCCGATAGGGGATAAATTGGTAGAGCATGATTCCAGCCTGTCCCTCAGCCAGTCCTCCAGCATGAGCCTGTTAGCTACCAGCAGCAGCCAGGTGATTTTCAGGGCGCTGGATGAGGAAGAGATAGCAGACTATCTGGCAACGGGAGAAGCCGATGATAAGGCCGGTGCTTATGCGATACAGGGCATCGCTGCGCAATTTATAGAAAATATAAATGGCAGTTTTTCCGGTGTTATGGGTTTGCCGTTGTATGAGACCGCGAAGCTGCTGAAACAATGTGGTATCGAGCTGCTGAAAACCCGCGCCGGATAATGCAGGTTCCATGATAATAAAAACAGAATAATGAAAACAGACAAAATCACATAAGCCAAAAATTATGAGCAAGGAAATCTTAATCAATATCACACCGCAGGAGACACGTGTCGCCATCCTGGAAAACGGTATGCTGTACGATCTATATATCGAACGCAGTCGCAGCCGTGGCCTGGTGGGGAATGTCTACAAGGGTAAAGTCGTGCGTGTGCTGCCGGGAATGGAGGCTGCCTTCGTCGAGATCGGTCTGGAAAAGGCCGCTTTCTTACATGTTTCCGATGTTGCTCAAAAAGATAAAAGCAGTGAAACCGTTCATATAGGGCAGCTTTTAAGAGAAGGTCAGGAAGTGCTGGTGCAGGTGCTGAAAGATCAGCTGGGTACCAAGGGCGCCAGACTGACGACCAATATCACCATCCCTTCAAGGTATCTGGTGTTTATGCCGAATGCTGAAAATATCGGCGTCTCATCACGTATCGAAAGCGAAAAAGAGCGTGAACGTCTGAAGACTATCCTGTTGGAACAGGAGCACCGCATCAAGGATGCCGGTTATATCCTGCGCACGGCAGCGGAAATTGCGGACAGTGATGCCATCTCCAGTGATATCAAATACCTTAACCGCCTGTGGCACAATATCAATAATACCTCGGAGATCAAGGTCGGGAATGCAGTGCATAAAGACCTGCCGTTATACCTGCGGGTATTACGCGATATGGTCGATGAAGATATCGAGGTGATCCGTGTCGATTCACGGGAAACCTATAACGTCATGCGCGAGTTCGCAGAAAAATATGTACCGGAAGTCGCTGACTTTATCGAGCATTATCCGGGGGAGCGCCCGGTGTTTGATCTGCACGGTGTTGAAGATGAGATCCAGCGTGGTCTGGAACGCAAGGTGCAACTTAAATCCGGTGGTTATCTGATCATCGATCAGACCGAAGCCATGACCACCGTCGATGTTAATACCGGTGCTTTTGTCGGTAGCCGGAACCTGGAAGAGACTATCTTCAAGACCAACCTGGAAGCCGCGCAGGGTATCGCCAGACAGTTGCGTTTGCGAAATCTTGGCGGTATCGTGATCCTGGATTTCATCGATATGACGGTGGATGAGCATAAACGCCAGGTGATGCGTGCACTGGAAAAAGCGCTTGAGAAAGACCATGCCAGAACATCGATCAGCGAGGTGTCATCACTGGGGCTGGTGGAGATGACCCGCAAACGAACCCGAGAAAGTCTGGAACATGTGTTGTGCGGTACCTGTCCAACCTGTGAGGGGCGAGGTACGATCAAGACTGCAGAGACTATCTGTTATGAGATATTCAGAGAGATACTACGTGAAGCCAGGCTGTTCGATGCCAAGGAATTGCTGGTGCTGGCGGCTCAGGATGTTGTCGATCTGCTGGTTGATGAAGAGTCGAATAGCCTGGCAGAGCTGGAAGGATTTATCGGTATACCGATCCGCTTTCAGGTAGAAGCGCTGTTCACGCAGGAACAGTACGATGTCGTTATTTTATAAACGGCTTCATCCCGGAAATTTTTTAGATTCACACAGTTACTTACAGGGTTAAAGGCATCTTTCTTTTATAACGGTTATGCGATGGTTATTACACTTTAGGGTCTGCATCATCATTTGCATGGCAGTAGTATTGATCTCTGCCGCGGTGCTGTTCAGTGTATTGCGCGCTGTATTGCCTCACGCAACCGGTTATAAAAACGAGATACAGCAGGAGATCAGCAGGCAGATAGGTCTGCCGGTCGAGATCGAATCCATCGATGCTGCCATACACTGGTTCTCTCCCAGGCTGAAACTCATCAGGGTTTCTGTCTTCGATAAAAAAAACAAAGTCCCGCTATTCGATTTCCGCGAAGCTTTCGTCGAGCTCGATGTGTTCGAATCGCTCGTGCGCCAGGAAATTATCATCGCTGACGTCGGTTTGATCGGTGCTGATATATCGATAGAAAAATTTTCTGAAAAAGAGTGGTCGGTGCAGGGCGTGAGGTTTACTAGCGGCGGTTCGAGCGAACTGCCTGCCGAATTCCTGTACATGATCGAAAACGCAGACTACCTGCTGCATGACAGTAATATCTATTACCAGGACCATACCGGAGACAAGTTAACGATCAGCCTGTTGAACGTTAATATTGATGTCGAAAATAATTTTAATACTCACGATATAAAGTTTTCCATGCTTCTGCCAGAGGCATTTGGCGGACAGCTTAGCGCGGTCGCCGATCTGAGTGGCAAGTTGGAGGCGCTTCACGGTGATATCTTCATCGAGGCTGAACAGCTGAAGATCAGGCAGTGGAACGAGAAGTTCAGGTTCCTGAAAGAGCATCAGCTTGATGCATTAGTGGATATCAGGCTCTGGGCCACGCTCGAAAACAACACGCTGCGATCATTGACGACCAGCCTGCAGTCCAGTGACGTTTCGATAAAGAATAATAAGACGAAAAAGATCTGGAAGACGGATTACCTGGCCGGTGACTTCCGTTACCTGGCAAGCAATGGGCACTGGAATGTGACGCTTTCAGATTTCTATTTTGGTAAAGAGTTAGAGCCTGCATGGGGCAGGCCCGTCACCGTGCTCGCCAGCGATGACGCAGAAAAAATATACTTGAGTGCTGACTTTTTGCGAATCGCTGATCTGCAGAACATCGCAGAAGCAGCGATGATAGATGAGTACCAGGCAGATTTTGAAAAGTTAAAAGCTTATCGTTTAAGTGCCGATATCTATAACCTCGACCTGCATCTCCCGAAAAAATTATTAGTGGCAGAGGAAGCGGAGGGTGCGGATAAACACACTGTTTCTGAAAAAGTGGTTGTGGGTAAAGCCGGAATAAAAACACCGGCGACCAATAAGGCAGAGGCGAAACGTGGCAAAGTAGAGCATGGAGCGAGCAAGCGTACGGCTGTGCCAGCCGAGCCTGAAAAAGTGGCGTCGGATGAAGCGGCTATAGCAGTATCTGAAGGGACAGACGGGGAAACTATAGGTGATGTCGTCGGGGATGTCACCGGAGATACTAACGGAGAAGCTGTTAACAAAAACCAGGCCATGCTCGATGGCCTTTATCTGCAGGCAACGGTAACAGACTTCTCGTTGTATGATCATGATAGCGGTCTGACGCTTACGGGTTTCGATGCGGCGCTGAACTTTGACGATAGCCGACTGACGGTCGACGTGGCTACAGAAAACGCCGGCCTGCAGCTGCCGGATATGCTCAGAGAATCAATATCGATCGATACCATCCATGGTGAGCTGAAACTTGACTACGATGGCGAAAGCTTTCACTTGGCCGCTGATGATCTGCAGCTTAGAAATAAACACTTCAATACTTTTTCACGCCTGGATGTACGGCTGTCTTCGATGGATGATATCTTCGTCGATGTGCAGACCGACTTCTATGAAGCCTACGGTAAATACGTACACCATTATCTGCCGGTAGGGGTGATGGATACTGCGCTGGTGGAATGGCTGGACATAGCCGTGGTCGATGGTTATATCCCCGAGGGAAGCGTTATCCTGCAGGGCAATATTGCCGATTTTCCTTTCAAGGATAAGAGCGGTATCTTTCAGGCGTTGTTCTCTCCGCGTGATGTTAGCCTGGTATTTCTCGAGGACTGGCCGCCGCTGACCGGCGCTTCTGCCAGCATAAAATTTAATAACCTGTCTCTCTATGTGCGCGATACAAAAGCCAGGACGCAGACAGCAGACCTATATGATGGTTATGCCGAGATCCTCAACCTGCCGGATCCGCATCTTACCGTTAAAACGAAAGCCCGCAGTACGAATCATGATGTACAGTCCTATGTATGGAGTACTCCGCTGGACGAGATACTGGGTGATACACTCAGGCTGTTTGAATTTTCAGGTAAGAACAAACTTGACCTGATCCTGCAGGTACCGTTGAACCAGGAACAAATCGATGTAGTGATCGATGGCCACCTTACTTTTATCGATACCACGATGCGCTACACTGATCTTGGTTATGAGTTGAATTCACTGAATGGTGTTGTTGATTTCACCAATACCAGTATCTTTGCGGATTCGGTAAATGCCGAGATACAGGGCAGGCCGGTATTGATCAATGCCTTTACCCAGAATGCCGATACTGATGCCGGTAGGCAGGTCTTTTTTCATCTTGACGGGCCGATGGATGCAGACTACCTGCTGCAGCGCTATGACTGGATACCGAAACATTGGGTCTCCGGCGTGTCGCAGTGGTCGATCGATGTCGAGGTGCCGCATACGCCGGAAACTTATCTGGTACGGGTAGAAGCCAGCTCTTATCTCGAAGGCGTGGTGTTACAGATGTCTGATAAGGTGAGTAAGGTGGCGGCAGAGAAGATGAGCTTATCTACCGAGATCGATATCAAAACCGATGATAGTCTGTACATACAGGCGATGGCTCATGATTCGAACGAGAAGAAACTGATACAGGTTCATGCCGACCGGAGTGACAAACGTGTCTGGAACTTCGACGTACAGTCGGCTTA
>JADFWE010000315.1 GCA_015222915.1 Pseudomonadota bacterium
ACCTGCTGCATAAAGGCAGCCACTTTATCTTTATCTTTTAACCCCGGTGAACTCTCGACACCGCTACTGACATCGACGGCATAGGGCCGTACTATCTGTATCGCCTGCTGGACATTCTCGACGCTCAGACCACCGGCGAGCACGATGGGCATTTCCATCGACCCGGCAACCGAAGAAACAGACGACCAGTCGAACGTATCACCGGTACCACCCGCTTCACCCGGTGCATGTGCATCCAGCAACAGTGCTTTTGCCGAGGCATACTTCTCCGCGCTTTCAGACAGATAATTGATGTCCCTGTCTTTACTCTTCATGCCGAGGGCTTTTATATACGGCCGGCCAAATTGCTCGCAGAAAGTAACGGATTCACTGCCATGAAACTGTATCAGATCAATCTCGACCTGCTGCAGAACCGACTGCACGAAGCCCTTATCCGCATCTTTGAACAGCGCAACGCGGCTGACAAAAGCGGGAATCATACGGCATATATCGGCGGCTTTGACATTGCTGACAAAACGCGGACTTTTTTCATAAAAAACCAGTCCGATGGCATCAACACCGGCATCGACGACCAGCTGCGCATCCCGCTTCCGGGTAATGCCGCAAATTTTAACACGTGTACGCATAAATAATTCTTCTGTCACCAATAATTCTGCTTCGATAAATGTGATTTGAGCGCTGCAACAGGACTGACGCCAGGGATACTCTGATTAAGTTAATGACACAGCCGGCGGCTGTGTCATTAACTTAATCAGAGTATCCCTGGGCCAGAACGGGCAACCAGCCACTTTCCGGCAAACCGAAGGCTTCCGGGTATTCTACATTAACCAGGTACAGTCCTGCAGCCGATGCTGTCATTCCTGCCAGCGTCCTATCCCGCCCCTGCAGGATCTGTTGCATCCAAGCCACCGGCTGTTCGCCACGACCGATGACTAACAGTGTTCCCATGATGTTTCTCACCATGTGGTGCAGAAATGCGTTGGCCCTGATGTCCAGTATCACATAATCACCCTGCCGGCTAACGCTGATCTTCTGCATCACGCGGTTGGCGTGGCTGGCCTGGCATTTCGATGAACGAAAAGCCGAGAAATCATTCTCCCCCATGAGTGACTGCGCAGCCGTATGCATAGCCTCCACGTCAAGAGACTCGTACAGCCACGCCACATTGTACTGAAAGACCGCCGGACGTGTTCGACGATTAAATAATATGTACCGGTAACTCCTGGAGACCGCGCTGAAACGCGCACTAAAATCGTCACTTACTTCACGCGCCCAGTGAATAGACACATCCCCCGGAAGGTATGTATTGCCGCCCAGCATCCAGGCTTTCAGCTGGCGCGGCACTGCTGTGTCGAAATGCACCACCTGCCCGGTGGCGTGGACACCAGTATCGGTTCGACCGGCACAGGTCAGACGCACCGGCTCATCCGCCACTTCGGACAGGGCACGTTCCAGTTCACCCTGCACCGTGCGTGTACCCTCAGTCTGCAGCTGGTAACCACAGAAAGCACTGCCGTTGTATTCGATACCCAGAGCTATTCTCTGGACTATTCTTTGGCTTGTTCTTTGCTCAGTCATCATCACGGTGCTAAATACTTTTATCTCTGCAATAAAAAACGCCAGCCTGTTTCAGGCTGGCGTTTAATTTTACACTATTAACGGCTTTTTCTAATCCAGTTTTGCCATTAACTCATTGGCTTCCTGCTTCTGTTCATCATTGCCATCGGTCAGAACTTCTTCGAGGATCTCACGGGTACCCTCATGGTCACCCATGTCGAGATAGGCACGAGCCAGATCAAGTTTGGTGCTGATCTCATCGACATCATCCAGACTGGACAGATCAAAATCATCATCGTCTGTGCTGACTGCCGCTACGTCTGCTATGTCGGCAACCGCATCAGCATCTTTCTGCCCTTCGCTATCGTCAACCGTTTCGATGACATCTTCATCAGTCAGATCCAGAGAGATCTCATCCGGAATTTCCTCAGGTGCTTCCGCTTCATCCGTTTCTGTCTCATATGCTTCATCAAGATCCAGAGCAGCAACTTCTTCGCTCAGATCAAGCGATATCTCTTCATCATCTGACTCTGCCGTCGTATTGTCCTCCGCCTCGTTCAGGCCGAAATCGATATCATCGACATCTGTAACTACATCACTCTCGGCGACGACCGGCTCTTCGGTTTCGTCCTGAATATCGATATCCAGCTCGGTGGCATCGATATCCAGAGAGAAATCATCCTCCACACCGGGAACCGCCTGCATCGCACCGGTATCACTCAAGTCGAACTCCAGTTCATCGACTGGCGCTGCCGCACCACCCTGATCATCAGCAGTGACATCGGCGGTTTCTTCGGCCCTCTCTTCAGCAATATCCATCTCTGGCAATTCGAGTTCATCGTCATCAAGATTTAATGCTGCCTCTTCGTTGTTTTCACTGCTGTCCAGACCCAGGTCAAAATCCATCTCAGGGGCTTTCGGTGCCATCGAATCGACATCAAGACCTGAGACCATGCTGCCCTGGAACATGATTTCATCCGGACACAGATCCTGCCCCATCACCAGAACTTTTTTCCATATCGGGTTATCATCGCCATCAGCGTTACTTTTGATCTCGTTCGCTACACCGATAAAGGCACTGGCATTTTTGCTGGCATAGTGTGTTTCTGCCAGTTTCAGGCGGTAATCATCACGCTCAGGGTGATCAGCGATCGCCTGCGTCAATAGCTCTTCTGCCTGCTGGTAGATACCATAAGCCAGATAAACATCGGCTTCCGCGATCACATCGTCACGTGGCCCTTCTTCTGCAGCCGTATCGTCTGCCGTCTCGGTAACGATGGTATCTTCTGTAGCATCGAGCATCGTGGTGGCATCAGAATCGAAATCGTCTGTCTGCTTATCGAGCTCGGCATCATCTGAACCTTCGCTCTGACCGGCCAGGCTCTGTGTTTCATCTTCTGCAGACGCATCACC
>JADFWE010000041.1 GCA_015222915.1 Pseudomonadota bacterium
GAACAGACAGAAAAACTCGAACAGCTACGCGCCCTGGAAAATGACATCTCGATAAATGTCACCACGCTGGAGAATTATGAAGGGCTGGCGGTGGATACACCGGAAGACCTGGAAAAAGCCAGGAAACTATTTGTCGATAGTCGTTAGTCTTTCATTTTTAGTCTTTTGACAAACGACGATCGACCAAAGACCAACGACTTTTATTTCAAACAACCACCATACCCGCTCTCATAACCTTCCTGTTTGGTAATACTGAACTCATCCCTGATCTCACCTTCGTTATTGATAAATCGCACGACCAGTTTGTTATCGATCACATCGATCACAACAGACCCTGCTTCCATCAAACCGACATAATGAGCAGGATGATTGAGATCACCACGATCAACCTTCGCCGCCGAACCGGCCACCATATACACTGTACCCTGATGCTTCTTCTGCGCCAGAGGTTTCAAATATCTCTGATTTTTGCCCTCCTGCCCCGTGCTCACGATATTCGTCTGCGAGAAACTAGCAGAAGCGCCGTATGCACAGTCCAGAAGGTAGGAACGCTCATACATGTGACTATGCCCTGACAGCACCAGATCAACCCCGGCTTTTTCGAGTATCGGCAATATATTCTCCCGCATATCAACCATCCGGCCACGGCTGTCATAAGTACTGTCTGAATCATGACTGCCTTTTGTATAAGGCGGGTGGTGAGACACGGCGACCACCCACGGTTTGGTGTTATTCGCCAGATCAGACCTTAGCCAGCCGGCCATATCATCGTCCGCATCACGCTCGCTGCCCTGCGAGTCGAGCATCACAAAATGTACATTAGAAAAGTCCAGCGAATAATAATTTTCCGTCCCTGAAGCCGTGCCACCGGCTTCAGCTTCCTCCGGGAAATCAAAAATCCTGAAATAGGTCCAGCGCCGCGCATCATGGTTGCCATATACCGACCACAATGCCTTATTCGCCAGCAGGTCACCATAGGGCTCAAACAATGCTTTCTGGAACTGTTTATTACTGCCGGAACGATAGGCGTTGTCGCCGAGTGACAGCCACACGTCAAACAATGATTCGACGCCTTCAATCTCAGCCCGTTCTTCCAGCGGATTCTCCCGCATCCAGTTCAAGGCAGCATCTTTAACCTGATCCTGCGTCTCCCCTGCCTTGCCTGCATCACCGATCACCCATATCCGGGTCGCCACCGCCTTGTCAGGATGTGTGTAAAACCAGTTTCTTTCAGGATCAGCCGCTATCGCACCGCCGACATCACCAACCTGGTAATAATACAGGGTACCCGGTTTGAGGCTGCTCAATTTAACGGTGTGATTTTTTGATGCTGAGCCTTCGAGCACGATCCGCGACATAAGATCAGGCTTCTCGCCAAAATGCACCACACCGAGCTGGTTGTCTTCTGTCAGCCATCGTATGACCACACTTTCCGGTGTTTGCATCTGTATGTATGGCGCACGCTGCCCGGTCACTCTGCTGTCTTTAAATACGACAACAAATCGCGCAACACCGTAAGCCAGTGCAATAAACAACAGGATCTTAACTATTTTTTTTAACAAGAACTTCCACCACCACGCCCTTCTACAGGCATCAGAAAACGGCCCCGTAACCCGGTGCCGAAAAAGTATATATCCTTTTGATTATGATACAATATGACCCTTGATAGCAACGATAATTATCAAGTGTAGGTAGCCGGGCTGACAACGGGCACTTTCTCAAAAACAAATGCTAACTTTCTGATATGGCAGGTTTTCTTTGTGCCTTAAGAAAGCAAACATTAGAAACTATGCATTAGACATGCTGATTTCAGCAGACTTCCATATTCAGGCCTACATTCAAAAATCACCGACTATTACGCTTAAATGAAATCGATCATCGATAAAATTCCGCGGCTGCACCTATATGTCACCGTCGTTCTGCTCGTATTTCTCGTCATACAGTCCGCCCTGCGTTTTATCTTCCTGGTAAAGTTTAATAACCCGGCCGACCCGCTGAGCAGCAGCGACCTCACCCGTGCTTTTTACCTCGGGATGAAATTTGATCTACAGGCCTCGCTGGGCACCTTACTGCCAGTCTTGTTGCTGGGATGGATAAAGCCGCTGCACCCGATCTACAGCCGTTTTGGCAAGCGTCTATGGGCAACTTACGTCAGCATCGCTTTTATCGCCATGTATCTGATATATATCACAGATGCCGGGCACTATGCTTATCTTCAGCAGCGGCTGAATGCCACGGCATTGCGTTTTCTGGAAAACCCGTTCATCTCTGCAGAGATGGTCTGGGAGACCTATCCGGTTATTCTCGGCGGCTTTATATTTGCCATGGTCGCAGCTGCAACGATTTTTATCTTTCTTAAGCTGACCAGCCTGATCGATGACAGAGACACGACACGACTCTACTGGAAACAGAAACGCTGGTACAAAAAAACAGGCCTCGTCCTGTTCACTATCATCATCGTATTTTCCGGACTGTTTGCCAAGATATCATGGTATCCGCTGCGCTGGAGTGACGCTTTCTTCAGCACCCATGCCTTCAGCTCTCAGCTGGCCTCCAATCCGATTATCTATTTTTCGAATACCATGAAAAATGTTGCCGAGACCTACGATATCGAAGCCGCCAGACAGGCATATCCCGAGATGATCGACTATCTGGGCATACAGAACCCCGACAGCGAAACACTGAACTATAAACGGTTTTACCATTTTGATGCCACGGACAAACCCGCGTCAAATGTTATCGTCGTCATCCTTGAATCCTTTGCCTCATACAAGACCAGCCTGTCCGGCAACCCACTGAATCCGACGCCTAATATCAAAAAGCTGGCAGACGACGGTTATTATTTCAAAAACTTCTTCACGCCGAGTACCGGAACTGCGCGCTCTGTATGGGCCTTTACCACCGGTTTACCCGACATCGAAAAGAACAAGACCTCCAGCCGAAATCCGCTTATCGTTGACCAGCACACCATCATCAACGCTTTCAAGAACCATAAAAAGTTTTATTTTCTTGGCGGCAGTGCCAGCTGGGCAAATATCCGGGGCATGTTGTCATCGAACATCCCCGATCTTCAGCTATACGAAGAAGGCAGTTATGGATCAGAAGTCATCGACGTCTGGGGTATCTCAGATCTAAGCCTGTTCCGCGAAGCTAATGACGTCCTCAAAAGTACAGATCAGCCGTTTTTCGCCATCATCCAGACCTCAGGCAATCACCGGCCCTACACCATCCCGGATGATAATGAAGGTTTTGTGCAATGGGCAGAAGCCGACCTGTCATCGGAGGTGACGGATTACGGCTTTGCCTCACTAGAAGAGCTGAACTCCTTTCGATTTATGGACCACAGCATCGGCCACTTTATCGAACGAGCGAAGAAAGAACCTTATTTCGACAACACCCTGTTTGTTTTCTTCGGCGACCACGGTATCCATGCACCGGCGGGGAAACACTCACCCGCCTACGAAACGCAGTTGAACATACAGGGACTGCGAGTACCCCTGGTCTTATACGGAAAAAGCATTATCAGTGACCCTGAAGTCTTTGATACAATAGCC
>JADFWE010000316.1 GCA_015222915.1 Pseudomonadota bacterium
CGGTTGTTCGGCATATCAGAATTCGACATTATGGTAGACGTTCTGCACATCATCCAGATCGTTCAGCATATCAAGAAATTTCTCGAACATCTCGACATCGTCAGCATTGATAGGCGCACTGGCCTTAGGCATGAACTGGATCTCATCGACCTCAAACTCGATGCCAGGAAAAGTATCTGTAATCGCGTGTTTGGCTTTATTGTACTCATTATCCGGTGCGAACACGGTGATCTTGCCGTCCTCGGATTCGATATCACTGACATCGACGTCCGCTTCCATAAGCGCTTCCAGCGCTGCATCTTCGTCATCACCTTTAAATACCAGGATGGTATTGTGATCGAACATGTGCATGACTGAACCTTCAGTACCGATCTTGGCTTTGGTCTTGGTGAAACACTGACGGACATCGCCAAAAGTACGATTCGGATTATCGGTAAGACAATCGACGATCACCATCGCACCGCCTGGTCCATAACCTTCATAGCGTGCCACCGAGAAATCTTCACCACCGCCACCTTCCGCTTTTTTGATGGCTTTTTCGATGACATGCGTTGGCACCTGGTCTTTTTTGGCGCGTTCGATCAGCCCTCTGAGGGTGAGGTTGCCGTCCGGATCGGTACCACCCTCTTTCGCACACACATAGATGACACGGCCATATTTACTATAGACTTTTGCTTTGGCGTCCGATGTTTTCGCCATCGACTCTTTACGATTTTGATAGGCTCTGCCCATTATGCTGGCGCTCCGGTATTAAGGATAAAGGTAAGGATAAAAAAGGAAATCTTACAGATAACCAGCCTATTTGGGAACCGTCAGCAGGTGAATATCTGGTGAATCACCACGATAAACATATATAATTCATCCATGATACGCCTCCCCATCGATGATGTACTTGCGGACATTCGAAACGCACTGAACATGCACTGCCGCGTGGTCCTGCAAGCGCCACCCGGCGCCGGCAAGACCACAGCTGTGCCGATCGCTCTGCTTGACCAGACATGGTCAAAAGGCAAAAAGATCATCATGCTGGAACCCAGACGGCTGGCAGCACGTAATGCGGCAGCGCGTATGGCATTTCTGTTAGGCGAAAAAGTCGGGCAGACGGTCGGCTATCAGATCCGTCAGGACAGCTGTTACAGTGAAGATACCAGGATACTGGTACTGACCGAAGGCATCCTGACCCGAAAACTGCAGGCCGATCCCGAACTGACCGGTACCGCGCTGGTTATCTTCGATGAATTTCACGAGCGCAGTCTGCATGCTGATCTTTCGCTGGCTCTGTGCCTGCAGAGCCAGCAGGTATTGCGTGAAGATCTGAAGATGCTGGTGATGTCAGCAACCCTGAATACCGCTGCTATCGCTGACCTGCTGGATGATGAAACGTCCGAACAGACACCTGTGATCCAGAGCGAAGGCAGGAGTTACCCTGTCGAAAACATCTATCTTGACAGGGCTATCAAACAAAATGGCAGGGCAGCACACAGTGCTGCACTGATCTCAACAATAACGATGACAGTGAAGCACGTGATCGAGCACCATCAGGGCAGTTGCCTGGTATTTTTACCCGGCGTTAAAGAGATCAACAGGGTTCTCAGCGAGATTAAACGTTACCTTCAGAGCAGCACCATCGATAACATCAAGCTTGCCCCGCTACACGGCAGCCTGAGCA
>JADFWE010000042.1 GCA_015222915.1 Pseudomonadota bacterium
CCTGAACAAGCTGTGTATACACTGGTCGTCGGACTGGGTAAGACGGGTTTGTCTGTGGTGCGTTATCTGCGTGCACTGGGTGAAGCCGTCGTCGTCGTCGATAGTCGTGATATCCCGCCCGGTCTGAATACGCTGCAGGATAGCTTCTCTGAAGTCGAATACCACACGGGTAAATTCGAAGAGGCTCTGTTCCTGAATGCGCATCGCATTATCGTGAGCCCCGGTGTCGCAATAAGTGAACCTGTACTGCTGGCCGCGAGACGGAATAACATCGAGATAATCGGTGACATCGATCTGTTCGCGCATGAGGTAAATGCACCGGTTATCGGCATTACCGGTTCGAATGGTAAATCTACCGTCACCACGCTGCTGGCAGAGATGGCCACGCAGGCCGGTATCAATACCGTGGCAAGCGGTAATATCGGCACCCCCGTTCTGGATTCACTGTCAGAAGAAGCGCGTCTGTACGTGCTCGAGCTTTCCAGCTTTCAGCTGGAGACGCTGCATCGGTTACCGATGAAAGCGGCCGTTGTTCTCAATATCAGTGCAGACCACCTGGACCGTTATGAGAATCTGGCGGCATACGCGGCGAGCAAACAGGCGATCTACGATAACGCCGCTGTGCAGGTCATAAATAAAGATGACGCGCTGGCGGTCAGGATGGCAGGGCAGGTCCCTGGACAGGTTTCCGGGCACGCTGCTAATGATGGCCAGTCAGTCGACCGTTCTTTACCCGAGCAGAGATTCTTTACTTTGGGCCAGCCCCAGGAAGATGAATTCGGTGTATGTGGCGAAGCAGAAGTTAAAAAACTCTGCTTAGGTCGGCAGGCGCTGATGGGTGTTGACGAGCTGAAGATAAAAGGCCGGCACAATATACAGAACGCGCTGGCAGCGCTTGCTCTTGGTTCTGCGGCAGGTCTACCGATGGATGCCATGATTGCTGCTTTGAAATCATTCAAAGGCCTGGAGCATCGCACGCAGTTCGTGGCTGAGATCGACGGTGTCAACTGGATCAATGATTCGAAGGCAACCAATGTCGGCGCGGCCATATCGGCGCTAACGGGCCTGCCAGGTAAGCATATCCTGATCGCTGGTGGTGAAGGTAAGGGTGCTGACTTTTCAGAATTGACGGACGTGGTGAAACAGCACTGTCATGCCGTGGTGCTGATGGGCAAGGATGCAGACAAGATCGCCCAGGTGTTACCGGAAGGTTTACCGATGGTAAAGGTCGATGATATGTCGTCAGCTGTTGCCGCTGCAAAACAACTGGCAGATTCACTGGCGTCTAAAGGTGACAACGTGCTGCTGGCACCGGCCTGTGCGAGTTTTGATATGTTCGATAATTTCGAGCAGCGTGGTGATGTGTTCGTGAAGGCTGTAGAGGCATTGCAGTCATGAGCCAGTCGATGAAACAGTCTGTGAATCATCCTGTCGCTGATATGTTTGAGAAGCTGCGACTGTTGAACGCAGAGAGCATGCGCTCTGTGCGCAAATCTATTTTTGGTTTCGATCTCGATGAGCTTGATCCGGTTCTGACCATCGCCTTTATCACGCTGTTGACCATCGGTGTCATCATGGTGGCGTCATCATCCATCAGTGTTGCTGACAGGAACTTCGGTAACCCGTTTTATTATCTGCAGCGTCAGCTGGTGTTCGTTTTTATCGGCATCGTTGCCGCCTTGAGTGTGTTCAGGATCCGCCTGGTGCAGTGGGAGAAATCAGGCGTCGCACTTCTGGTCTTTGCTCTGTTCTTACTGGTACTGGTACTGGTGCCGGGTATAGGCAAAACGGTCAACGGCAGTACCCGCTGGCTGCCTATGGGTGTATTCAACCTGCAGGTTTCTGAACTGGTGAAATTATTCCTGATCATCTATGTGGCAGGTTACCTGGTGCGCCATGGTGATGCGGTTCGTAGTTCTTTGTGGGGTTTTCTGAAACCGATGCTGATGGTCGGTCTCGCCGGTCTGCTGTTATTGCTCGAGCCTGACTTCGGTGCAACAGTGGTCATCATGGGTACGGTGCTGGCGATGACGTTTCTGGCCGGCGCACGTTTTATACAGTTTATCTCTTTCGTGTTTTTATTCGCCAGTGCCGCCATGATGCTGGTAGTGACGTCACCTTATCGTATGCAGCGGCTAACCTCGTTTGCCAACCCATGGGCGGATCCTTTCGACAGCGGTTTTCAGCTGACTCAGTCATTGATCGCGATCGGCACCGGCGGCTGGTTCGGTACGGGCCTCGGTGGTAGCGTACAAAAATTGTTCTATCTGCCTGAATCACATACTGACTTCCTGTTTGCCGTATTATCGGAAGAGTTCGGATTCGTCGGTATCAGCATGGTGGTGCTGTTATATGCGGTCCTGTTCTTCCGCGCCTTCAAGATTGCCGCGCAGGCAGAACAGATCGGTAACTATTTTGCTGCCTACATGGCTTACGGTATCGGTATCTGGTTGTCGATGCAGGCGATCATCAATATGGGCGTCAATGTCGGCCTGTTACCTACAAAGGGTCTGACCCTGCCGCTGATGAGCTACGGTGGCAGCAGCCTGATCGTCTGCTGCGCGGCAGTAGGTCTATTGCTGCGAATTCACTATGAGACCAGCGGTGTGGTGCAGCAGGCCAGGAAGCAATCAGGTAAGCGGTCGCGCAAACAGACGGGCAAGGTGACGAAACGGTCGCCGGCAAAACGTACGGCTAATGCAGGAAGAGGGGCGATATTATGAGCGCTTCCCTGAATCAGTCACGTCCTGTTCTGATCATGGCCGGTGGTACTGGTGGCCATGTTTTTCCTGCACTGGCTGTAGCAGATGAATTGAAATCACGAGGTGTCCCGGTGGTATGGCTGGGCACAAAAGCGGGCATCGAGTCCCGCCTGGTACCGGCTGCCGGTTATCCTATCGAATGGATGAGTATCAGCGGGCTGCGTGGCAAGAATACCTTAACGCTGGTGTTGGCGCCGTTACGTATTGTCACCGCCTGCTGGCAGGCGTTGATGGTGCTGTTAAAAAGAAATCCCTGTGCTGTTCTGGGCATGGGCGGTTTCGCTTCCGGTCCAGGTGCGCTGATGGCATGGATGCTCAGAAAACCGTTACTGGTGCATGAGCAGAATGCGATTCCAGGCATGACCAATAAGCTGTCAGCAAAATTTGCCTCTGTAGTATTGCAGGCATTTCCCGGTGTATTCAAACAGGCTGTTACCACGGGTAATCCGGTGCGGCAGTCTATCTGCGAGATAGCGGCCCCCGAGCTTCGTCTGGCAGACCGTTACACTGATGAGTCAGCGTCAGAAAAGCTAAGGCTGCTCATTATCGGCGGCAGCCTCGGCGCAGTGAAACTGAATGAAGTCGTTCCTCAGGGCCTGGCGATGATGACGGATACTGATCGACCAGAGGTCATCCATCAGACCGGCATGAAAAATATAGAATCTGCCAGAGAAGCTTATCGTGATGCTGGTGTCGAAGCGAAAGTCGAAGCTTTTATCGATGACATGCCAGCGGTCTATGAATGGGCTGATATCGTTATCTGCCGTGCTGGTGCGATGACAGTTTTTGAACTGGCTGCCGCCGGTGTCGCTTCTATCCTGGTGCCGTACCCGTATGCGGTCGATGATCATCAGACCGTGAATGCGGCCTATCTTGAAAGAGCAGGTGCGGCGATCATCAGACAGCAGGATGTCTTAACCGCTGACTGGATTGCCGAAACCCTCAACGATTTTTCCGCGAACAGAAACAGCTTATTCGATATGGCTGTGGCTGCCAGAAAACTGGCGATCCCGGATTCGGCTAAAACCATCGCGGATGCCTGTCTGGCCGCGGCTGGCGTAAAAAAAACAGGTGACGCATCGTGAAACGCAATAATACCGATAATGCCAAAAACTTTATGCGCCGTATCAGCAAGGTGCATTTCGTCGGTATCGGCGGTGCCGGCATGAGCGGTATCGCCGATGTTATGCACACGCTTGGTTACCAGGTAAGTGGTTCCGATATTTCAGACAATGCTGTCACGCAGCGACTGGAAAGCCTGGGGGTAAAAATCTATCACCAGCATGTCGCATCGAACGTCAGCGATGTCGATGTCGTTGTTACCTCGACCGCTATCGACAGGAACAACGAGGAAGTTATCGCTGCCAGAGAGCATCTTATCCCGGTAGTGCCGCGAGCAGAGATGCTGGCCGAGCTCATGCGCTTCAGTTACGGTATAGCTGTTGCTGGCACGCACGGTAAAACCACGACGACCTCACTGGTCACCTGCGTACTGGCAGAAGCCGGCCTGGATCCGACGTATGTCATCGGCGGCAAGTTGAACAGTTCAGCCACCCATGCGCGTTTGGGCAAGGGCAAATACCTGGTCGCTGAAGCGGATGAAAGTGATGCTTCATTTTTATACCTGCAGCCGATGATCGCTATCGTCACCAATATCGATGCCGATCATCTGCCTACTTATGGTGGTGACTTCTCTCGCCTGAAACAGACCTTTGTCGAGTTCCTGCATCATCTGCCGTTTTATGGGCTTGCCATTGTCTGCGTGGATGATGATGAAGTGTGCAGTCTTCTGCCGGAGATAACGCGTCCACTTATCCGTTACGGTATCGACGGTGAAGCTGATGTCCGTGCTTCCAATATACGGTACCAGGGTTCGCAGACTGTTTTTGATGTAGTGGTTCCTGAAGCAGAAGAGAGCGTAGAGGTCACATTGAACATGCCGGGTCGACATAATGTCTTAAACGCCCTGGCTGCAATATGCATCGCTTATGAACTGGGTGTATCGATGGATGATACAAGAAAGGCGCTGGCGGAATTTGAAGGCATCGGCCGTCGTATGCATATGTATGGCGATGTTGCATTGG
The DNA here is from genome assembly GCA_015222915.1 of Pseudomonadota bacterium. Taxonomy (GTDB): domain Bacteria; phylum Pseudomonadota; class Gammaproteobacteria; order SZUA-229; family SZUA-229. Next base: position 4,847 of record JADFWE010000042.1, read on the forward strand.
ACCAGGGCTCAGTCATGCTGGTCGACGACTATGCGCATCATCCTACAGAGGTGGCGGCGAGCCTGGCAGCAGCAGAAAATGCCTGGCCTGAAAAAAGACTGGTCGCGGTTTTTCAGCCGCACCGATATACCCGTACCCGTGATCTGTTCGAAGATTTCTCACAGGTGCTGGCCGAGTGTGATGTGCTGATCTTGACAGAGGTGTTTGCAGCGGGTGAAACCCCCATCGCCGGTGCCGATGGCCGTGCCCTGTGCGCTTCGATACGTGCCCGCGGCAAGGTGAATCCTATCTTTGTTGAGGATGCGGAAAACCTTGCCGCTGATCTGAGATCGATCCTGCAGGATGGGGATCTGGTGTTAACCATGGGTGCCGGCAGTATCGGTCGTATATCATCACAGCTGAAAGAATCGCTGGAAGCGAGATCATAATGCTTATGTGTGCAGACAAAAAAAATGCCCCTGAAAGCATCGTCGTCCTGGAGAATGAAGCGATGGCTAAACACACCAGCTGGCGTGCGGGTGGTGTCGCACGCCGTTTTGTGAAAGCAGCTTCGCTAGATGCCCTGGCAACATATATCGCTGATCTGCCGGAAGACGAAGCGTTGCTATGGATGGGCTTAGGCAGTAATACCCTGATCCGCGATGGCGGTTTTAACGGCACGGTGATCGCCACCCAGGGTGTGATGACACAGATTAAACTGTTAGATAAAGCACCTTATGAAGACTGTGTTTACGCAGGCGCCGGTGTCAGCAGTGCGAAACTGGCGCGCTTTTGCACGAAGCATGAACTTGCCGGTGCAGAATTTTTTGCCGGTATTCCCGGACTTGTCGGTGGCGCTCTGGCGATGAATGCCGGTGCTTTTGGCGGAGAGACCTGGCCGCTGGTGGTTGAGGTCGAGACGCTGAACCGTAAGGGTGAGATAAAAACACGTAAGGCTGAAACGTTTAAATATTCGTACCGCCATGTCGAAGGTCTGCAGGGTGAATGGTTTGTCAGTGCAACATTTAAATTGAAAAAAGTGAATGCAGGACAGGAGCGTACATCGAATACCATCGATATCAAAAAGCTGCTGGCAAAGCGCGCCGCAGCACAACCGACCGGTGTCGCCAGTTGCGGCAGCGTATTCAGGAATCCGCCGGGTGATTATGCTGCTCGTCTCATCGAAGCCTGTCAGTTAAAGGGTAAAACTATCGGTGGTGCGCGTGTTTCTGAGAAACATGCAAACTTTATCATCAATGAAGATAATGCCAGCGCACAGGATATCGAATCGTTGATCCTCCTGATCCGGAAAACAGTAGAAGATGAACACGGTATTTTATTGCAGCCTGAAGTAAAGATTGTCGGAGACAGAATGTAATGTCTATCGATGTTGCACAATTTGGAAAAGTGGCTGTGCTGATGGGCGGTCTGTCAGCTGAGCGCGAGATTTCATTGCTGAGCGGTAATGCCGTATTGAAAGCTTTAAAAGACCGGGGCGTTGATGCGCATAAGGTCGATGCCGGTGATGATGTCGAAACAGGCGTGTTCCATGAGCTGGATAGCGGTGGTTATAGCCGGGCATTCATCATACTGCATGGTCGCGGCGGTGAAGATGGCACCATGCAGGGTTTGCTGGAAGTGATGAACATGCCGTACACCGGTTCAGGCGTGATGGCTTCATCTCTGTGTATGGATAAGTTGAAGACCAAGCAGATATGGCTGGCCTCGGATCTGCCGACACCTGATTTCCGCATTCTGAAATCTGAACAGGACTGCCAGCAGGCTATTGAGTCACTGACTTTGCCGCTGATCATCAAGCCTGTGCTGGAAGGTTCAAGTATCGGTATGAGCAAGGTGGAGAGCGAAGATGAGATGCTACCGGCATGGCAGAAAGCAAAAGCCTGTGGCGGTACAGTGATCGCTGAAAAATGGATCGAAGGTGATGAGTATACCGCTGCGATTCTCGATGCACAGGTATTGCCGATGATCAGACTTGAGACATCGCATAAGTTCTATGATTTCGATGCCAAGTATGAATCGGACGATACGCAATATATATGCCCCTGCGGTTTGAGTGAAGACAGGGAGGCGGAGTTCGCGACACTGGTCAAACAGGCGTTCGATGCAGTCGGTGCAACTTCATGGGGTCGTGTTGATTTTATCGTCGATGAGCAGGGGCAGCCATGGCTGATCGAGGCGAATACTGTACCGGGAATGACTGGTCATTCACTGGTGCCGATGGCGGCAAAGCAGGCGGGTGTCTCATTTGATGAACTGGTACTGAGGATTTTATCGCTGGCGACGTGCGAGTCCTGTAACTGATGATGAGAATGATGAAGCGAAAAAACAGAAAACTGAAAAACAGAAGACGTAAAGCCGGTAATACAGGTTTTGTCAGTGTGGCTTCCGTGAAAGCGCTGTCAGTAAGGCTTTTTAAAATAATGCCGGTGCTGGTTACCGGTATCGCTGTGGTCTACGGCCTCATGTTTTTAAAAGACCTCGACGTTCCTACCATGCTGCCACTGGAGCATATCGAGGTTGCCGGTGAACTTAAGTTTCTGGATGACGAAAAGGTAACAATGCAGGTAAAAAACAATATTTCAGGCGGCTATTTTTCCGCAGACCTGCACGGCATCCGTGAAGTGTTGTTACAGAACCCCTGGGTGAAAAGTGTTTCGCTACGACGCCAGTGGCCTGAGAGTATCACTGTCACTATCGAGGAGCAGGAACCGGTCGCGTACTGGAATGACGACAGTTATATCAATGCATCGGGTGAGGTGTTCACACCTGCTGTTATCGATAGAGGGTTGAACCTGCCAGTACTCAATGGCCCGGAAGGTCATCACGATAACGTGTGGAAATTTATGAATGTGCTGTACCAGGAGATGGCATTGCTCGACGTCGAAGTCGTTCGTCTTGATCTCGATGACAGGCGTGCATGGCAGCTTGTGATAAGCACGAACGACGATGACGCTTATGAGGATGATGCCTCCAGGGATGCAGCACAGGTAAACAATAAAATAGACGTAAGACTCGGACGTTTTGAAACAGAGAAAAGATTGAGACGGTTCATACGCATATTGCCGGCACTGGCAGTAACGCATCATGCAGCGGGTGATGCTATCGAGACCATCGATATGCGTTATCCAAACGGTTTTGCAGTAAGGATGAAAGACAATAACGCTGACGATATTGCTGGTGGGCAGCGTTCATTAACCAGGCTAAGCAACACACATAAATTTGCAGGCGAAGAGGCTTAAAAACAATGACGAAGAAGTCTGATAAAAATATGTTGATCGGTCTCGATATCGGTACCTCGAAAGTGGTCGCCATCGTCGGTGAGGTCACGGAAGAAGGGGAGATCGAGATCATCGGTCTGGGCTCACACCCGTCGAACGGATTGAAAAAAGGTGTTGTCGTCAATATCGAATCAACCGTGCAGTCGATCCAGCATGCTGTCGAGGAAGCCGAGCTGATGGCTGGCTGTGAGATCAATTCTGTCTACGCCGGTATCGCAGGAAGCCATATACGCAGCCTGAACTCACACGGCATCGTCGCGATACGTGAGCGTGAAGTGACCAGTGGTGATATCGACAGAGTGATCGATGCTGCACGTGCCGTCGCGATTCCTGCCGATCAGCGAGTGCTGCATATCCTGCCACAGGAATTTGTTATCGATGATCAGGAAGGTATCCCTGATCCTATCGGCATGTCTGGTGTGCGGCTGGAAGCCAAAGTGCATCTGGTTACCGGTGCCGTCGGCGCTGCGCAGAACATCATCAAGTGTGTCCGTCGCTGTGGTCTGGAAGTTGATGACATCATCCTGGAGCAGCTGGCATCCAGTTATGCAGTGCTGACCGATGATGAAAAAGAACTCGGTGTCTGCCTGGTCGATATCGGTGGCGGCACTACAGATATCGCGGTGTTCTCTGACGGTGCCATAAGACATACCGCGGTGATCCCGATCGCCGGAGATCAGGTGACCAATGATATTGCGGTCGCCTTACGTACGCCGACACAATATGCCAATGAGATAAAGATTAAATATGCCTGTGCACTGCGCCAACTGGCAAACCCTGAAGAGACGATCGAGGTTCCTAGCGTCGGTGACCGGCCGCCGCGGAAACTGTCTCGCCAGACATTGGCGGAAGTTGTCGAGCCGCGTTATGAAGAGCTGCTCGGCCTGGTGCATGCCGAGTTACGTCGTAGCGGTTTTGAAGAGATCATCGCCGCTGGTGTGGTATTGACCGGTGGTAGTTCGAAGATGGAAGGTGTTATCGATCTGGCTGAAGAGATATTTCATGCACCGGTACGTCTGGGTATGCCGCAATATGTTTCGGGTCTGTCAGATGTGGTGAAGAATCCGATCTATGCGACAGGTGTTGGTCTGCTTCTGTTTGGCAATCAGCATCGCCGGAGCGGTACCAGTCACATCATGATGGAAGGTGGCGTCAAAGGTGTTTTTGAACGCATGAAAAACTGGTTCCAGGGAAATTTTTAAGGGTCAGTAATAAATGTGGAGTTATTTACAGGGCGGCTTTATAAGGACAGATTGTAAGGCTGTGTGTGAGGCAGGAAGGTTTAGCTACAGGAAATCAACTGGGGAAAAGCGGGCGAAGTAAAGCGGAAGAATAGTGTGGAAGGCGGGTGTAAGCAGTTAAGCAAGAGATAGAAGAAAGACAAATTGCAGTTTAGAAAGAACAATGAAATCAACAAATTTAAAATTAAATAATAGAGGAGAAAACTCATGCCAATGTTCGAATTGATGGATTCAGGCGCACAGGACGCAGTCATAAAAGTCATCGGTGTCGGTGGCGGTGGTGGCAACGCTGTGCAGCATATGGTTAAAAGTAATATCAACGGTGTGGACTTTATCTGCACCAATACTGATGCCCAGGCACTGGGCCGCTTCGAAGGCGCAAAATCGTTACAGATCGGCAGCAATATCACGAAAGGTCTGGGCGCTGGAGCAACACCGGAGATCGGTCAGCAGGCAGCATTGGAAGATCGTGAGTTGATTCAGGAAGCCATAGAAAATACCGATATGCTATTCGTTACCGCTGGTATGGGTGGCGGAACCGGAACCGGTGCAGCACCGGTGGTCGCACAGATCGCACGTGAGATGGGTATCCTGGTGGTCGGTGTCGTGACTAAACCGTTCGCATTCGAAGGTTCTTCCCGTATGAAGATAGCGATGCAGGGAATCAAGGAACTGACGAGCCATGTCGATTCGCTGATCACTATCCCTAATGACAAACTGCTGGATGTGTACGGTCGTGATTTTGATCTGATGAACGCCTTCAACGGTGCAAATGACGTGTTATGCGGTGCAGTACAGGGTATTACTGAACTGATCACCAATCCTGGCGTGATCAATGTCGACTTTGCCGATGTGCGAACCGTCATGTCCAAGATGGGTATGGGTATGATGGGGTCAGGCCGTGCTAGCGGCGAGACGCGTGCGCAGGAAGCAGCCGAAGCGGCTATCGCAAGTCCTCTGCTGGAAGATGTGAACCTTTCCGGTGCGCGTGGCATCCTGGTCAATGTTACTGGTGCAAATATGACACTGGGTGAATTCCAGGATATCGGTGCAGTGATCAATGGTTTTGCATCAGAAGATGCTACCGTTGTTATGGGTACGGCTATCGACGAATCACTCGATGGTGAAATCCGTGTTACCGTGGTTGCGACCGGTCTTGGCAATAGTGTGGTGAAAGCACCGGCGCCAGTGACAGCGCCTGCAGAGATCAAAGTGGTAAAAACCGCTGTAGAAGAAGCGCCTGTTTATGGTGAACTCGATACACCGGCAATCAGTCGTCGCAGGCGTAATGAAGAGCCTGTTACCGCCGATGGTGGTTATAACGAAGAGATGCTGGATATTCCTGCATTTTTACGTCGACAGGCAGATTGAAATCGAGATAAGCCCTAACATGTTGATTATATAGGGTTTGTCTCGGTATTTTTGTTATGGCTGCAGGTTTTACTGGCTGAAGCTGTAGATTGTTGAACCTCGAGTTTAACGACCTGCTTCCAATTTGGCCCGCAAATATGTGATAATGCGGTGATTTTTATCAAAATTACTGCCTGAACCATCTGAAAATATGAGGGTTGGGCGTGGAAAGAAACTTTTTGATTAAGCAAAGAACATTAAAAAACGTCATCCGTGCAACGGGTGTGGGTTTACATTCCGGCGAGAAAGTCTATCTGACCCTGCGTCCGGCACAGCCTGATACGGGTGTTGTCTTCCGTCGTGTCGACCTGAATGAACCGGTAGAGATTAAAGCTACCGCTCAGAATGTCGGTGCGACAATGCTGTCTACAACACTTGAACAGGACGGTGTCTGTGTTTCTACTGTAGAACACTTATTGTCCGCTATGGCAGGACTGGGTATCGATAATGCCTATGTCGATGTCAGCGCTTCGGAAGTGCCGATCATGGATGGCAGTTCCGGTCCCTTCGTTTTTCTGATCCAGTCAGCTGGCATCGTCGAACAGGAAGCGGCTAAACGTTTTGTTCGAATCAAAAAATCTGTCATCGTCGAAGAAGAAGGCAAGTGGGCGCGTTTTGATCCGTTTGACGGTTTCAAAGTCAGCTTTGCTATCGATTTCGATCATCCGGCTTTTAAAGATGCACCCTGTACTGCAGAGATCGACTTTTCCACGACTTCTTTCGTGAAAGAAGTCAGTCGTGCACGTACCTTCGGTTTTATGAGTGATATCGAAGCGCTTCGCAAGAACAACCTGGCATTGGGCGGTAGTATCGATAACGCTATCGTGGTCGATGAATACCGGGTATTAAACGAAGACGGCCTGCGTTACGAAGATGAGTTTGTAAAACACAAGATACTGGATGCCATTGGTGACCTGTACCTGCTCGGCCACAGCTCTATCGGTGCGTTTTCTGGTTATCGTTCCGGCCATGCACTGAACAATAAGTTACTCAAAGCTCTCTGC
>JADFWE010000317.1 GCA_015222915.1 Pseudomonadota bacterium
CATCCTTTGATCCGTGCTGAGAGTGCAAAAGTTGATGCCAGCAAACAGATGACTGAGATGGCGCGCCAGCAATATAAACCAGGCTGGAGTTTATTAGTCGATTATGGTTTCCGTTCGGGTAATAACCCCGACGGTACGGAGAGGGCGGATTTCGCAACAGCTATCGTCAGTCTCGATATTCCATTGTTCACCGGCAATCGGCAGGATAAAACGGTTTCTTCAAACGAGCAAAAAATTTCATCTGCACGTTATTCAAAAGACGATCAGTTGAGAAAACTAAAAAAACTTTATGAAAAAAATCAGCACCTGTGGGTGCGTCTGGGTGAGCGAGAGTCGCTATACAAAAATAGCCTGCTTACCGCGGCAAAAAATAATTCAAAAGTATCATTAAAAGCTTATCAGAGCGGTGTCTCAGAATTTGATACATTGATGCGCGCACAGATTACTGAGCTTGACGTTCGCCTGGAAGATCTAAGGGTGCGCATCGATCGCGCAACCGCACAGGCAAGACTGTTATACGTAACGGGTGATGCTAATAATATCGCTTACGAGGGATCTAATAATGAAAGTTAATATATTGACTGCCGTGTCAGCAATTTTGTTGCTAGCCAATACTTTATATTTTTCTATACCAGCCGCGGAAGCTGAAGAAGAAAAAGAAATCTTATATTGGGTCGCACCGATGGATGCAAATTACCGAAGGGATAAACCCGGAAAGTCGCCGATGGGTATGGACTTGATACCTTTTTACGCTGGCGCTGAAGGCGATGGCAGCACGGTCATGATCTCACCAACGATAGTTCAGAACCTGGGAGTCAGAACCGCTAAAGCTGAATTGACGCGCTTGTGGCGAGGTATCGACACTGTGGGTTATGTCGATTATGACGAATCAAAAGTCAGTCACATTCATCTGCGTACTGAAGGCTGGATCGAACAACTGGCAGTTCAGTCGGAAGGAGAACGTGTAAAAAAAGGAGATTTTCTTTTTGATGTCTATTCGCCAAAATTAGTTAACGCACAGGAAGAACTGGTCACAGCGATATCGACAGGCAATAAAGGATTGATAAGGGCGACAAAAGAACGGCTGGCTGCTTTAGGCATATCCAGTTCACAGATCAAAAAACTTCAGAAAACGAAAAAAGTGAAGCAGCGTATCTCTATCTATGCACCGCAGGATGGTGTCGTCTCCGATCTGCCGGTTCGCGAAGGAATGTTTGTCAAACCGTCGCAAAAAGTAATGACGCTGGGTGATCTTTCCAGTGTGTGGTTATTGGCAGAAGTTTTTGAACGTCAGTCACAATGGGTCGAGGTGGGACAGGCGGCCGAAGTCAGGCTGTCATATATACCAGGAAAACTCTGGCAGGGTGAAGTCGAATATATCTATCCCAGTCTGGATCCGAAAACACGTACCTTAAAAGTGCGCCTGCGTTTTGATAATCCAGGTGAACGCTTAAAACCAAATATGTATACCAATGTAAAAATTTATGGCGGCGCAAAAGAAAACACCATCGTTATCCCATTGGAAGGTTTGATCCGTACCGGCCGGGAAGAACGAGTCATCGTTTCGCTGGGTGAGGGAAAATTTGAAGCACGTAATGTCAGCGCTGGCATCGAAAGTGGTGACTACGTAGAAATACTCACAGGCATAGAAGAGGGCGACGACATCGTTACCTCCGGACAGTTCCTGATCGATTCAGAAGCCAGCATGCGTGCCAGTTTGAATCGCATGTCAGATACTGATGAAAATGATATGTCTGAAATGACGCAGGAAGGAGAGATGTAATCATGATTGCAAAAATCATCGACTGGTCGATCGACAACCGATTCATGGTGTTGATGCTGACTTTCATCCTCGTTGGCCTGGGCATTTACTCTGTTAAACAGACGCCGTTAGATGCATTGCCGGATCTGTCTGATGTGCAGGTCATCATCAAAACCAGTTATCCTGGCCAGGCACCACAGGTGGTAGAGGATCAGGTAACTTATCCGTTAACCACCGCCATGCTGTCAGTGCCAAAAGCGGTAAATGTTCGCGGCTACTCTTTCTTTGGCGACTCCTATGTCTACGTCATTTTTGAAGACGGTACAGATCTCTACTGGGCGCGATCACGCGTGCTCGAATACTTAAGCCAGGTAGCGAGTAAATTGCCAGCCGATGCTCGGCCCGAGTTAGGACCGGACGCGACCGGCGTCGGCTGGGTGTATGAATATGCACTAGTCGATCGTAGCGGTACACAGGACCTGTCACAGTTGCGCAGTTTGCAGGACTGGTTTTTAAAATATGAGCTGCAGACTGTGCCCGGTGTTTCTGAAGTGGTGACCATCGGCGGTATGGTAAAACAATATCAGGTGGTACTCGATCCGGACAGCTTACGTGCCTACAACTTGCCGTTGTCAAAAATCAGGCAGGCGATCCAGCGCGGTAACCAGGAAACCGGCGGTTCTGTTATCGAAATGGCTGAAGCTGAATACATGGTACGTGCAACAGGTTATATCGATGATCTCGATGACCTTAAAAATATTCCGCTGGGTGTAAATAAACAGGGAACACCAATACTGTTAAAAGATGTTGCACAGGTTCGTTTAGGGCCGCAGCTTCGTCGCGGCATCGCTGAACTGGATGGTGAAGGAGAAGTCGTTGGTGGGGTTATCGTCATGCGCTTTGGCGAGAATGCATTAACCACCATTAACCTCGCAAAAGAAAAACTGTCAGAACTCGCCAGAAGTTTGCCTGATGGTGTGGAGATCGTTGAAACCTATGACCGCTCTGCGCTAATCAAACGTGCGGTCAGCACCTTGAATGGAAAACTGATCGAAGAGTTTATCGTGGTTGCCCTGGTGTGTGCCTTATTTCTTTTCCACTTGCGTTCTGCACTGGTCATCATGCTTTCGCTGCCGGTGGGAATTTTGATCGCCTTTATCGTCATGGAACGTTTAGGCATCAATGCCAATATCATGTCTCTGGGTGGCATCGCTATCGCCATCGGTGCCATGGTGGATGCTGCCATCGTGATGATCGAAAACGTGCATAAACACATGGAGCA
>JADFWE010000318.1 GCA_015222915.1 Pseudomonadota bacterium
ATCTGTGACAGGAACTTCTCAGCCCAGTCCAGTGTTTTCAGTCCTTCAGCGTTGAGCTGGCTGGGTTGCACGAAGCCTTCATTGAATGCCAGGTACAGCAGTATGGACGCAGCCTGCTGCATGTCCCAGTTGAAGCCTTCGTTGTTCGCCTTGATCCAGGCTTTCATCACGCGCCGGTAATAATCGACAGGGATATCCTCGTGGATATCGTTAGTCGTATAAACCGACAGTGCCTGGTGTAACTCACCATATTTAATCATGTTGTAAGCCCTTTATTTCGCTTGTGTGGTGTAGGTTATCTATACACTTACAATTTGTGAGTCTCATTTACTGGTCGGCTCAAAGACCAAATCATCATTTTCAGAGCCTGTTTATCGATTATAGGATGAAAATGCCGTTTCAGCGACAAATCCTGTAATTCTGACATACAGAACTGCTAAAGATATCGCGTTGTTAGATAGATTGCAAAATATATGCCAGTATGCGACCCACCTTCCTAAGTTACTGTGTTTCATAGCTTATATTATTTTTCCCGCTAAAAATGACTTTTTTCCTTTAAATTTTTCGCTATTAATGTTAATTATTGTGACACTGAAAACGTAATGAACAGGTGATGTGTGTGACACAGGCAAAAAAAATCATCTGGTTACTTTCGGCCTACCGTTCTGATAGCCATGCGACCTGGGCTGACTGGCTGATCGCCACTTTTCCACAGTTTGAATGGCATCTACTCGAGCTACCCGGAAGGCACTTTCGCTGGCGTATCCGGGGCAATCCATTGTCCTGGCTGCATAAACTGCCCGTTGTAGCACCGGACCTGATCCTGGCGACATCGATGGTCGACCTGGCTACCCTGAAAGGCCTGCATCCAGAGTTAGCGAACGTTCCCTGTACCTATTATTTCCACGAAAATCAGTTCGCCTATCCGGTCAGTCGGCAACAGATAGTTTCGATTGAGCCGGCAATGGTGCAGCTCTATGGCGCGCTGTGTGCCGATCATCTTGTATTTAATTCAGCTTTTAACCGTGATTCGTTTCTCTCGGGAGTCGATCAGCTGCTTGATAAGCTACCTGATGAAGTGCCGCAAGAAGTCGCTGCAGGGCTGGCACTGAAAAGTGAAGTGCTGCCCGTATATATTGAGCCTGTCGGGAATACTGATGACAGGCACAAAGTGGTAAAAAACAGGCGGCTGATCTTGTGGAATCATCGTTGGGAGTACGATAAAGCGCCACAGGTTTTTGCCGATGCCCTGTTGAGGTTAAACGAGATTAACCCGGATTTTGAGCTGGCGCTGTTAGGTAGCAGGACAGGGACAAGATCTGAGGTGCTGTCAGGAATAGAGGACGTTTTCAGCGATAAGATCATGGTGAGTCAGAAGGTGAATGATGAAGATTACCGGCGCTACCTGTTACAGTCTGCAATCGTTGTCAGTACCGCGATACACGAGTTTCAGGGGCTGTCGGTCCTGCAGGCAATCAGTGCAGGGGCGGTACCTGTAGTGCCGGATGCGCTGTGTTACCGCGAGCAGTATGATGACGTACCGGTATGCGGCGGGTGACGCTGAGGCGCTGGCCAGAAAATTATCAGAATGTCTGAAGCACGAACTCGCCTTGCCCGATATCAGCTATTGGCATAGTGAGCGGTTGATCGCGCAATGGCGGCAACTGCTGGAAAAATATTAGTCTCTTTCGGTCAAGTGTTTGGCGTGATTCGTCAAGGATATTCCAGGACGATGGTTTAATCTACTGATTCTGCCGACCGGGATGTCAGGTGACGACCGACTGAGTGAGTCAGGCATCTGCGTTCACCCCCCTCCTTCCCCTTTATCTGGGGGGTGTTCGCCCTTCTCTTGTTTTTATAGCGCTTTTATAAATAGCGTATGGCAACGATTCGCTTTATTATGGCTCAGGCATATTCTTCAGGAGCTTTTTATGAACGAACAGAAGATCGAGATTCGCGTAACCGAGACCGATATGACGATGCAGGTTGTGGTATTCAATAAGACTGCAGACAAGATAGAAGTGGTGCTGGGGGAAGGGGTGCACAGCGTCAAGTGTGAGTTGCTGCCGACGGCTAATGGTATCGCTTATGTGGGTTCTGCCATGGGGCGGGAAGTGGTGTATGAGCGAAGTCGGGAGCAGGTGCAGGCTGATGTCGAGCTGGAAAATCATGATTACCGCGATTCCAGGCGACGGTAGTGCTAACCCTCTTTCTTACCAGGTCAGATCATCAGGTATCTGATAATCTGCGTAAGGATCGTCTTCCACGACCACTGTTTTTTCCTCTTCCAGCAGGATGATGCGTTTCTCATTTCGCTGTTTTATCTTTTCAGCGATCGATACCGGCACCAGTTCGTAGCGGCCTTCGATACGGGCGATGCCTGATCTTCTCTGCAGCAGCTGTTGTTTCATCTCTTCATTGATGTAGATACGCTGAACTTTTTTACGGTGTTCGAAGTTATAGGCGATGTCGCAGTTCTCATCACGTGTGATGGTATTCTTTGTGATGAGCTGGTCGATCTCGGCAGAAACCGCTTTTTGTCTGGCCTGTTCTTCTTTTCTCTTATTCAGTTCGCGGTCATGCTGAGCTTTTCTCTCAGCCGCCTGCTGTGCTTTCAGGCGAGCAGGGTCGATGCCGGCATCTTTCTTGCTGCGTTGCTGTTTATTTTTCCTGGATTTTTCCTGATTGGCCTTATGGACCTGTTTCTTACTGACGATACCGGCTTTTAGCAGCTGGTCCTGAAATGGGTTGCTCATGATATGCTTTAACTTTATTCGAAACGCCTATTATAATCGTTTTACCAGAGTATGTTTTAGCGAAGCATGTTTTATTGTCTCAGTACGCTAGTTAAAACTATGCACTTTAGTGCAAGGCTTTAGCTGCTACACATGTTTAACAGGTGCCAGCCGCCAGTCCACGACCGTGGTGGCGACCACTTCACCGTCCTCATCGATGATGTCTGCTGATACCCGGAAGTCCATGTTCTCGTTTCTGTGAATCTCGTCTGCACCGGGAGCGGTGACGTGGCATTTCGCCACCAATATCCCCCTGGCTTTTTTATAGTATTCGGTGCTTATCCTGAACGGAATCCCTCTGACCTTGTCATCCATACCACTGAGTAGAGCCAGTCCACTGGTTAGTTCGCCGAGGTTCGCCAGCGCCAGCGCATGGACCGAATTCAGGTGATTGCGCACCCTGCGCTTTTCCCGTAATTCCAGGCGTGCATAACCGGGCTTAAGCTCCAGTACGCGTGCTTTTATCGAGCCTGAATAGGGGATGTACCAGCGCAACAGACAATTAAATAACCAGTTGCCCCCCGGCAGCCGGTGCAGCCTGTTCCAGGTGGATAAGATAAATTCAGTTGCTGATTTACTGGTCACGTTTTCCCTGCCGTTCGCTTGCTCGTCGCTTCATTGTTAAACGATTGGCGCGTCCAGTCAATTTTTTCAGTGCGACCAGCATTAGAATCTGAGGGTCGAAATAATATTGCTGGGAGTAGCTGATGGTAACAAGATATGATTTAGAGAGTGTTGTATACATGATCGATCACACCAG
>JADFWE010000319.1 GCA_015222915.1 Pseudomonadota bacterium
GACAAGGTCTCATATATCTCTACCGCTGGTGGTGCGTTCCTTGAATACCTGGAAGGCAAAACATTACCTGCTGTCGCTATGCTGGAAGAAGCAGCTAAAAAATAACAAAAAACGTATGGTGAGAATAGTCGGCACCGAAGTCTGCCTGAGCATCGAACGAGTTTGATCATAGATGCATTTTTCATTTTTCATTTTTCATTTTTAACCAAAGGTTAAATAGTGCGCAGAACAAAGATTGTTGCAACCCTTGGTCCGGGTTCAAGTTCCTACGAAGTTATCCTCGAGATGATTCGGGCAGGTGTTGATGTTTTTCGCTTAAATTTCTCTCACGGCACTCACGAAGAGCAGGGTGCGCGGGTAAAGCTTATCCGCGAGTGCAGCGAGACCAGTGGTCGTATCGTCGGTATCCTTGCTGATCTGCAGGGGCCGAAGATACGCACTCACAAGTTTAAAGATGGTGTGGTTCAGCTGATAAAAGGTGAGACTTTTATTCTGGATGCAGCGTTAGGTAAAAATGAAGGCACGCAGGAGCGTGTGGGACTGGCCTATAAGGATCTGCCGAAAGACGTAAAACCCGGCGACACGCTGCTGCTTGATGACGGACGTGTTGAACTGGAAGTCAGTGAAGTGGCCGGTGAAGAAGTTCGCTGTATCGTTATCTATACCTGTGAGCTGTCTAACAATAAAGGCATCAATCTGAAAGGTGGTGGCCTATCTGCGCCGGCGCTGACAGATAAGGATAAAGAAGATTTAAAAGCGGCTGTAGCCATGAATGTCGATTATGTGGCTCTGTCTTTCGCACGCACAGCGGGCGATGTCAAACATTGCCGCGAGCTGGTACGTGCTGAAGGCAGTGATGCGGGCATCGTTACCAAGGTCGAACGCGCGGAGGCCATCGAGAACATCGATGATATCATCAAGGCGTCTGATGTCATCATGGTGGCGCGCGGTGATCTCGGTGTAGAGATGGGCGACGCTGAACTGCCGGCGCTGCAGAAGAGCCTGATCAAAAAGGCGAGAAGTTATAACAAGGTTATCATCACTGCTACCCAGATGATGGAGTCTATGATCGATAGCCCGATCCCGACACGAGCCGAAGTCTTCGATGTTGCCAACTCGGTGCTTGATGGCACTGATGCGGTGATGCTTTCTGGTGAGACTGCGGTGGGTAAGTACCCGGCAAAAACCGTCGCTGCCATGGGTCGCATCTGCGAGCATGCTGAGAAACAGCATGCCGCAATGATCTCTGATCACCGCGTCGACCTCATGTTCGGCAGGGTTGATGAAGCCATCGCGATGGCGACAATGTACACTGCGAATCACCTGGAAGTGAAGGTGATCGCGTCACTGACAGAGTCAGGCGCAACCGTATTATGGATGTCGCGTATCAGTTCAGGTATCCCTATCTATGCATTGACCCGGAGCCTGGCGACCTTGAGTCGGGTAACGCTGTATCGTGGTGTTTATCCGGTACGCGCCGAGTTCGACAAGATGGAGCAGGCGAAGATTTCTCAGGGTGCGGTAGACCTGCTGAAAAGCAAGGGTATTATCGAACCCGGGGACCGTATCATTGTCACGCGCGGTGATATGCTGGGCGATCAGGGTGGCGGCAGTAATATAATGAAGATCGTCAGTGTGGAGTGATGCGGCCGGTAAGCAAGGTCGACAGATATGATTTTAATAAGCGACAAAGAATTTTTATTTTAGATTGATTTAATTTTACAGGAGAGCTCAAATGGCTTTAATTTCACTGAGACAATTACTGGATCATGCTGCAGAAAACAACTACGGCATGCCAGCGTTTAACGTTAACAACATGGAGCAGGTGCATGCCATCATGCAGGCTGCTGACGAGACTAACAGTCCTGTCATCATGCAGGGTTCTGCCGGTGCTCGTTCTTATGCGGGCGAACCGTTCCTGCGTCACCTGATCTCAGCGGCTATCGAAATGTATCCGCACATCCCTGTTGTTATGCATCAGGATCATGGTTCTGAGCCTGCAGTATGTCTGCGTTCTATCCAGTCTGGTTTTTCATCGGTGATGATGGATGGTTCTCTGGAAGCGGATATGAAAACCCCTTCTTCTTTCGAGTACAACGTCAACGTAACTAAAGAAGTTGTGAAGATGGC
>JADFWE010000320.1 GCA_015222915.1 Pseudomonadota bacterium
CGTTTGCTGGCGCTGACGCAGCCGGTATACAGGCTCTCCCTGCGCAACGGTTTCATGCCTCGTCCGATGATGAATTCGGTGCTGCCGCCACCGATGTCTACCACCAGACGCTTTCCTTCTTTTGTTGCCAGCCCATGGGCGACACCGAGATAGATCAGTCTGGCCTCTTCACGCCCGGCGATGATCTCGATGGGATGGTTCAGGATCTGCTCGGCCTTATCAACAAATTCTTTTGCATTGGTGGCGACGCGCAAGGTATTGGTACCGGCGATGCGGATGGCTGAGGGCGGCAGGCTGCGGATCCGCTGGGCGAAGGTTTCCAGGCATTCAAAAGCGCGCTGTTGAGCCGCATCATCTATAATGCCGTGTTCATCAAGGCCGCCGCCGAGACGGACGTTATCCCTCAGGCGGTCGATAATGGACAGGGTGCCAGATTCTTCCAGCTTGGCAACGATCATATGAAAGCTGTTAGAGCCGAGATCCATGGCGGCGACGGTTTCCGGAAAGTGGGTGTTGGGCTTGCTCATATATTCATTTAAGATGCGTATTATCTGCCTTTATACGCTATAGCGAACGATAACGGCATCATACAATAAATAACAATTGGTGTAAGTATATAGGCAGCGCTAATTACTAAATTGTATGTTGAAAAGCAATAACGTAGAGTCGTGCCATTGGAAAATATCCTACAGGTCGGGCTTTCAAGCCTGTGTCTTCGTCGTTATGCTCCTCACTAAGGGTGCAATCATTCGCTGCGAAACATGCTTGGAACCTGTACGCTGGAAAATCCACAGAATTTTATGATAACTGATCAGCTTTGCTTTAGACCCGCGTGACCTCAAAATATATAAAAAAAATTGCCTGCGCTGTGCCTTGCATTTGTTTGTTTTGGATAATGAGCGCTACAGCTGCACAGGCACAGGCAGCAGAACCATCAGTGGGAGAGGCGCAAAATACACCGGGTGCCGAAGAAGCAGAACTGGCGGAGAGTACCGCAATAAACACACCAGCGGAACAGACGGAAGCCGATGATGAATATGAAGATGAAGATGAAGATGAAGATGAGGAAGGAATAGGTGTGATCGATGAAGAGCTGGATTACGCTATAACCAGAAAGCATGATACTGAGAATCCCTGTGAACGCGGTGGCGACGCCTATAACTATGATGTTAACTGGTACGATGAGAGTCAGGTTTATATCAATTCGCGCTTCTGTGAGCCGGCATTATGGTTCGATAACTTCTTTGCCAATGACCGGGTATTTGCTGAGGGAGCAGCGGGCACCTATATCCGCTGGCGAAATGAGTTTACCGTCGATGAGGAGGAAGGCGTAAAGTTTAAAACGAAGATAAATCTCAGTGTCGAATTACCGGGCGTACAGGATCGTCTTCGTCTGACCATCGAAAGCGATGAGGATGAAGACTTGCGTGATATCGCACCGGGTAGCGGCCAGGACACGACGAACAGTCTCGGTTTGCAGCTGGATTTTTTCGATAAGACACGATCAAAATTTAATGTTAGCGTCAGTCTGAAACCAAGGATCCGTTTTCGTTACCGTTATACCTACCCGGCAACCAACACCGTAACACTGCGTTTAACACAGGAGGCGCAGCGTGAAAAAGCAATAAACAGCGCACGAACTCAATTTGATGCTGAAAAATTATTCGATCAGCGGTTTTTATTCAGATCGACAACAGAAGGGAAAGTGTCAGAAGAGTTTGATGGCGTAGACTGGCTGCAGGCACTGGTCGTTTATCATCGGGTAAATAAAAAAACGTCTCTCTCGTATGAGAGCAGTGCCAATGGCATCACCGAGCCGCGTACTCTGGCAACAAACTATCGTGTCGGTGTTCGTTACAGGAAAAATTTCCACCGCCCCTGGCTGTTTTTCGAAGTTGCACCGGAGATGACCTGGCCGGTGACACTGGGTGAAGATCGCCTGGTTACAGAAGACAGGCGCTCAAAATGGCTGATGTTTTTCCGTCTGGAGATACATTTCGGCAACGCATACAAAAAACGCTATCAGGATTATAACTAAACATGGTTATACTGAAACAATGAATAGCGTTCGTTTATATTATATAGAGATAGAGCCTGGCAACGATACCTTATCTATCAGCAGAGAATTGTTTGATCTCTGGTTGCAGGAGCTATCGGCGCAGAAACGATCAGCGATACAGCGCCTGGTACATGGCAGAGATCAGCTGACATCGATGTTGGGCCTTAGACTATTGAAACAGTGCGCTATCGATGAAGGTTTCAGCGATTTCAAGCTAACAGAAGTGATTTATCCTGAACGGGAAAAACCGCAGTGGGCGCCGCAATGCACCGTTAGACAGGGCCTGGATGAAAACCGGGTTTTTGATTTTAATATCTCTCATACTCATGGTCTTGTCGTCGTAGCGATAAGTAAAACTTTAAAATTAGGTATCGATGCAGAACAGATACGGCCGTTGAAGCGATTGAGTTTCAAGATGGTGATGCGTGAAGATGAATTGGCACAGATCAAAAAAACACCAGGACAGTTTTTTGATCTATGGTCAAAAAAGGAAGCGGTAGTGAAAGCGGCAAATACAGCTGGACTATCACGTATGCGTGATGTGATACTGGACGATGCGGCTGGAGATAAGACAGCGCTGCTGGATGATCATCTATGGTATGTGAAGTCGATGTCTGAAGAGATGAATCTGAGCCTGGGTTATGCCATTCATCTCGCCACATCGCTGCCAGCAGATAAGGTCGTGCTGAGATCAGTTTTGATTGATGATCTAAAGCACTGATGAAATACTGGTATCGTTATTCGTTTTCGGTGGTATGCATGATGGGCTCCTTAAAATGTTAGACAGATTATTAACAGAACACGACCATATTCTTAAAACCCTGAACCTGCTGGAAAAGCAGTTCCTGGATTTATGTAGAGGTGGCTCCCCTGATTATTCTTTGATGCGGAGTATCATTGTCTATATTCAGGAATACCCGGAGCAAGCACATCATCCGCTAGAAGACATGATCTTTTCGATTCTCCTGGAGCGTCTGGATGACGGTCGGCAGATACAGAAACTGATAACGGATCATACTGATCTGGAAACAGTTACACGAGAGTTAAGGAAGTCTCTGGAGCTGCTAAAGAAAGGAGAAATATCAGAGGAAGAGTTGAAGCAGAAGCTGTCACAATTTCTGGTCAGGCAGCGACAACATCTGTATGTTGAAGAAAAAAAGGTTTATCCGCTGGTTAAAAGGCATATAACCACTGAGGACTGGGATCACATACGGTCTGTCATACCACCACTCGACGATCCCGTTTTTGGCGAGCGGACACGAAGTGACTATGAGCGACTGTACCGTGAGATCGAAGACCAGGGTAGATAAAGTTGCCTATCAGAGCTTGCCACTGGTTAATCAATATGTGGCAGGTCGATCAATCAGGCCGGTAAAACAGCCGCCTGTACGCAGCGCAGGGTGTTGTAATCATAGGTACCATCCAGGGCATCAAACACCGGTTTTAGCTTCCGGTCATTTTCGTTAAAACTTAATAACGCTTCATGGATGACATTGATCTCCTGCTGATCGAGCGCTATCACCTCGTCGAGTTTTACCTCACCCTGTTCGATGCCGCTGGCAAGGTGTGAATAGATGGTATTTGCGTTTAGTTTGCGCTGTTCGGCGATAGCGTCGATCGTTAATCCATTACGGAACAGCAGCAGCGTTTCGCTGACAGTATCGGAGACAGCGGTCTTCTCATTATCGATATGTTCGCCGATGGTGTGCAAGAAAGCGTCTGCAAACTTTTCCAGCTTGCTTTCACCGACTCCGCTGATACGGGAAAACTGCTCACGGTTTGCCGGTTGGCGTTCCATCATCTCTGCCAGTGCGGCATCATGAAAGATCATGAAAGGCGGGACATTGTTTTCTTCAGCGAGTTGCTTGCGGCAGTTGCGAAGCGCTTCCCATAGCTGGTTGTTGGCTGCTTTTTCAGTGTTGTAGGATTTTCGTCCTTTGCGCTGTGTTTTCGCACGTTTACTTTCCTTGCGGAAGAACAGTGTCTCTTCACCGCGCAGCACTGCACGGCATTGTTCGGTAAGCCGCAGGCTGCCATGGCCTTCGAGATCGACCGTGAGCAGGTTGCGGCTGATCAGCTGACGGAAGATGCTACGCCACTGCTTGGCATCGTATTCCTTGCCGATACCGTAAACGCTGAGCTTATCGTGGCCGAACTGCTGCAGGCGTTCGCTTTCTTTGGCTATCAGAACATCGACGAGATAGTTGACGCCAAAACGCTGCCCGGTGCGGTGTGCGCAGGACAGGGCCTTCTGTGCAGCGACGCTCGCGTCCCAGGTTTCGGCAGGGCTCAGACAGTTATCGCAGTTGCCGCAGGGCTGTTCCAGCGTCTCGCCGAAGTACGTCAGCAGTGACTGCCGCCGGCAGCTGGTAATCTCGGTAAAACCCAGCATGGTTTCCAGCTTGTGATGTTCTACGCGTTTGTGCTGTTCATCGGCGTTAGAGTCGGCCATCAGCTGTTTCAGCATGATCACGTCCTGCAGCCCAAAGGCCATCCATGCATCGGCCGCCTGCCCGTCTCGCCCTGCCCGTCCCGTTTCCTGGTAATAGGCTTCCATGCTTTTCGGCAGGTTGAGATGAGCGACAAAACGCACGTCCGGTTTATCGATGCCCATACCGAAAGCGATGGTCGCTACGATGATAACCGCCTCTTCTTTGAGAAATTGTTGCTGGTGCTTCTCCCTGACGTCAGCGCCAAGGCCGGCGTGATATGGCAGCGCATTAAAGCCTTTTTCTTTCAACCAGGCGGCAGTGGTTTCGACTTTTTTACGCGACAGGCAATAGACGATGCCGGCGTCATTTTCGTGTTCATTCTGAATGAAGCGCAAGAGGGAGGCCTTGGCATTGCTCTGTGCTTCGGTAATACGGTAACAGATATTAGGGCGGTCGAAGCTCGAGATGAATAACCTGGCATCGTCCAGCTGCAGGCGATGTTTGATCTCCTTGCGTGTGGCCTCGTCGGCGGTGGCGGTTAATGCGATGCGCGGGATATCTGGAAATTGCTCATGCAAGAGCGATAACTGGATATAGTCGGGACGAAAATCATGTCCCCATTGAGAGACGCAGTGTGCTTCGTCGATCGCGAACAGAGATATCCTGGTATGTTTTAGCAGGTTGAGGAAGCTACCGGTAGTGAGCCGCTCCGGGGCGACGTACAAGAGTTGTAAGCGACCGTTGATCAGGTCATCTTCGGTCTGTCGGCTGGTGCGGGCATCCTGCGTCGAATTCAGGAAGGCGGCTTTTATTCCGAGCTGCTGCAGCGCCATCACCTGGTCGTGCATCAGAGCGATCAGCGGCGAGATGATGATACCGGTGCCCTCTCGTACCAGTGCGGGAATCTGGTAGCACAGCGATTTTCCGCCACCGGTTGGCATCAGTACGACGGCGTCATCGCCATCGATCAAGGTCTGAATGATATCGCCCTGCTGCAGGCGAAAATCAGAGTAACCGAAGGTGTTCTGGAGATAATCGAGAGCTGTTTCATCCATGGTTATATCCTCTTTCCGTAGAGTGTGGTCTAAAGCACTATGATTCTTCATCAGGCAGTTTAAAGCTGGCAATACCTGAAGCGGTATCATCTTCCTCATCATCAGTGCTGTGTTGTATCAGGCTTAAGCCGCCGTGTTCATCTGTCTGCGTGTCGCTGGCAGAGGTCGACTGGCCCTTTTTAGCCAGATCGATCTTCAGTCGCAGGTTGTTCTCTGCGTC
>JADFWE010000321.1 GCA_015222915.1 Pseudomonadota bacterium
GGATGGTGCCAGCGCAACAATGCTTCCGTCCCTACGATATCGCCTTCGATATTGACCTGTGGCTGGTAGTTGAGCCGGAGCTCATTATTCTTCATCGCATTTCGGATATCTTTCTCCAGTGCCAGACGTGCATCCGCATCCTCCTGCATGGTCGCTTCATAAAAGCGCGAAGTATTTCGACCCTCAGCTTTGGCCAGGTACAGAGCACTGTCAGCATGTTTCAATATATCATCCGGTGTATCGTCATCTTCCGGGAAAACGACGATACCGATACTGGTATTCAGGTGATATTGATAACCCTCCAGATCAAAAGCCTCACTCAAACGCATGCGCGCTTTCTCAGCCACGGCACTGGCTTCCACCCTGGCTTTATCGACATCATCATTCATCACCGGCAACATGATGACGAACTCATCACCACCCAGCCGGCTGACCGTGTCACCACTTCTTACCAGTTCTTTCAGACGTGCTGCAACCTGGCGCAATAACTCATCGCCGACCGGGTGACCTAATGCATCATTGAGATTTTTAAAATGATCAAGATCAAGGTACAGTAATGAGCCGAACGTATGGTGACGCGTCGCCACGGAAATTTCATGTTTCAACCGGTTGAGCAAAAGGCGCCGGTTCGCCAGATCGGTCAGTTCATCATAGTAAGCCAGTTGCTCGATCTTCTCCTCGGCGCGCTTACGTTCTGTTATGTCACTACTGGTTCCAACATAGTGTGTAATATTGCCTATCTTGTCTTTTACCGCAGTTATCGACAGATCTTCTGCATACAGACTGCCATCTTTTTTTCTGTTCCATAGCTCACCCGTCCAGCCCCCGGTAGTATTTATCTGCGACCACATCTTTTTATAAAAAGCTTCGTCCTGCAGATCAGAGCGCAGCATACTGGGGTTATTGCCGATCATCTCCTGCGCACTGTAGCCGCTTATCGCTTCCTGCGCTGAATTCACCCGCAGGATAATCTTATTGCCGTCGGTAATCATGATACCGGAATGGGATTCGAACGTAGTCGCCGCCAGTATCAATTCCTGCCGGGCGGCTTTTATCTCGGTAAGATCACGCACGAAGGCACTGAACAGTAAGCCTTCACTCCTGTCGAGTTGAGAGATACTGAGTTCGACAGGAAATTCTTCACCACTTTTTCTCAGGGCACTGATCTCGATACGCTGCCCCAGCATGGTTGCCTGCCCTGTTTTCTTCAGCCGTTCGATACCTTCGAGATGCCGGTTACGATAAGGCAGTGGAATGATCGTCTCATGCAGATAGGCACCGAGTATCTCCGCTCGCTTCCAGCCGAAGATGATCTCCGCCTGGGCATTCCACTCGACGATGGTGCCATTTTCATCAGCCGCGATAATGGCATCCATCGACGCTGAAAAAATATCACTCAAACGGGTGATCTGTTCATGGACCTTCTGCTGCGTCTCATAGACATTGGTCACATCGTGAAACACCAGAACCACGCCGCGTATGACATTATCTTTATTTTTTATCGGTGCGGCGCTATCAGCGACCTGGTATCGGTTGCCATCGCGGGAGAGCAGCACGGTATGATTTGCCATGCCGACGATCTCACCGTGCTGCAGAACATCATCGACCGGACTTTTCACCCTCTCACCCGTGGTCGCATTTTCGATGATAAATATATCACCCAGAGGCCTGCCTTTCGCTTCGTCGAACGACCAGCCAGTCAGCTGTTCAGCTACCGGGTTCATACGCGCAACTCTGCCATTAATATCCGTTGCGATAACAGCATCTCCGATAGAGCGCAAGGTGATCTTCAGGTCTTCCTCACGGTGTGCTATCTTACGACCTGCTTCTCGCTGCAGGATAAGGCTGATAAAAAACAGATAGACGATGAATGCTGAACCGGTGATCTGGATAAAACGGGTAGCGTTACTGCCTTTTTCGATATCTTCATGTATCGGGTCTTCCCCTTCGGCCAGCACATCGAGTGTCTGCAAGAACAGGCTGTCGGCTTCTTTCATCAACTCGACCTGGTGATAATATTCTTTATCCACATGCTGAAGCTGTTCAAATACTTTTCGTTCCGTGAGTATCCATTGGTTATATCTCTGGATAAATTTTTGAACCAGAGAAAACAGCTTCACATCGTATTGTGACAAGGAGAGATAATGCTCAAACATATCCCTGGCATTGCTGTCGATACTTACCAGCCTGTTCACGTCCGCGCCTGGTACAGCACCTCCTGCTACGCCATACATGTCGTGACTTCTTAGTATTTGATTTCCCAGCACCTGATTTTCGAGGGCTTTTATCTCCAGCAACGGTCGTCGCACGGCATCGAGCTGCTTGATGGCAGATTTTGCCAGCTGGCCACGATTAATACGCTCAGGGATATTCTTTGATAAAATAGCGAACAGGAACAGGGATAGTCCCAGCACGACCAGAGATAACAGACGAACCCAGATTGAACCGGAAAGGAACATCTTCATTTAACCTTCGAAAAATTGATGCATTTTCATTTATTATTATTTTAGACTGATACCAAATTATTCTAGTCTATTCTCATAAGAATTCACTAGATATTAATAACTTAACTTTAAGAATTTTCCATGAAAACACCCGAACTATTACTGCCCGCCGGCACGTTAAAAAACATGAAGTACGCTTTTGCCTTTGGTGCGGACGCGGTATACGCCGGCCAGCCGCGTTATTCGCTACGGGTGCGCAACAACGATTTCAAACTGGAAAACCTGGAGAAAGGCATCGAACATGCCCACCGGCTGGGTAAAAAGTTCTTTGTTGCCAGCAACATCATGCCGCATAACAGTAAGGTAAAAACCTATATGCGGGACATGGAGCCGGTGATCGAACTGAGACCGGATGCACTGATCATGTCCGATCCGGGGCTGATTATGATGGTGCGTGAGCGCTGGCCAGAGATACCGGTGCACCTTTCGGTACAGGCCAACACGGTCAATTATGCCGGGGTAAAATTCTGGCAGTCGCTAGGGCTGGAGCGGGTAATCCTCTCCCGTGAACTGTCACTCAATGAGATCGAGGAGATACGGCAGATGTGTCCCGACATGGAGCTGGAAGTTTTCGTGCATGGCGCACTGTGTATCGCCTATTCCGGGCGCTGCCTGTTATCGGGTTATTTTAATCACCGTGATCCTAACCAGGGCAGCTGCACCAATTCCTGCCGCTGGGATTACAAGATGCACAATGCCAGTGAGAATGAATCCGGCGATATACAAAAGATAGAATTCGATGCCATGAAAGCGATGAACACGCCAGAGCTTTTCCCCGAGACAGAGACCAGGGAACGCCACCCGCTGGCCGATCGCGTCTACCTCATCGAAGAGCCGCACCGCGCTGGTGAATACATGCCGATGTTCGAAGACGATCACGGCACCTACATCATGAATTCGAAGGACCTGCGCGCGGTACAGCACGTCGAACGTCTGACGAAGATCGGTATCGATTCACTGAAGATCGAAGGCCGCACCAAATCACATTACTATGTCGCCCGCACCGCCCAGATCTACCGCCAGGCGATCGATGATGCTGTTGCCGGCAAAGACTTCAACCCCGACCTGTACGGCAAACTCGATAACCTTGCCAACCGCGGATATACCGAGGGTTTCTATCAGCGTCACCCCGATCAGGATTACCAGAACTATCTGCATAACCATTCCAGACTGATGCAGCAACAGTTCGTCGGCGAAGTAACACACTTTGACAGAGCCACCGGTCTCGCTGAGATCCTGGTGAAGAACAAGATGAGTGTTGGCGACAGACTGGAGATCGTGGCACCGGGAGGAAATGTCGATATCACCGTAGAGACCATGGAATCACTGAGAGGTGAAACCATGCAGCAGGCACCGGGTGGTGGCTACGAGATCAAGATACCTCTGCCGGTCTCCGATACAGATTATGAACGTGCATTACTGGCACGTTATATCTAGCAGGAAGTTTCATACCGTACAGGCCAGCAGAGCCTGCTCGAGCTTATCGACATCGAGATGCAAACCGATGACCTCGATACGATTGCTTACCACCCCGTCTGCCATCTCGTTATCTGTCGGACCAGCCAGCTTGCTGAGTTCAAACTGCCCTGCCGCATAATTTAACAGGCAAGAACCATCACCCGTCCGTATCAGACCTTTCATACGTATCACACCAGCCGGTAGTTTATCTTCATCAACGAAAAAATGACGCAGCGCTTCACCATCAAACAGAATAGCACCCGGATAATGGAAGGTCTGCGTCTGCCACCGTTGTGCTGGCGCTTGCAAGATATATTCAGGTGATGACCGAGCTGAACAGGCAACGTGATCGTAGTTCAGCCAGTCGACTTCCAGCTGACCATTCGTTATCGTCGCAGACCACTGTTTAGCAGGAGAAAAGGTTTCGACCATCGAGCTAAACAGCTGCAGATCTTCGGCCGAGGCAATATCGCTTTTATTGGCCAGCAGGACATCCGAGAATTGCAACTGCTCGTTAAACAGCTCATTTTCCTGGTAGGCGGGATCAGACAGGTGCCGCGGATCGAGCAGACAGATACCGGCCTTCATCTTTAATACGTCTTTAAAACCCTCACCGGTCAGCGTTTTTAACACACCGCCCGGATGGCCGACACCGCTGGATTCGATAATGAGCCGCTGCGGTTTTGTTTCGGCCAGCAAACGATTGACCGCCACCTGCAACGGCAGCCCCTGCGCACAGCACATACAGCCGCCAGGGATCTCTTTCACAGCGATGCCGTTAGCCTGATAGACCGCGCCATCGATACCCACCTTGCCAAATTCATTCACCAGTACCGCCCATTTTTCATCTGCCGGTTTTTTTTCGAACAGGCTAAGTATGGCCGTGGTTTTACCCACACCGAGAAAACCCGAGATGATATTGGTTGGAACGTTATGGATGAGTGTTGGCATGGATGCTTCAGACAATATTTGATTAAAAGAACTGTCCTTCGGGATGACTGCTATCGGCTAGAAGCGGACAGTCAAAAGATTATTCACCGCCGAGGCGCAGAGACGCCGAGAAAAACAATATTTCATATGTAACAA
>JADFWE010000322.1 GCA_015222915.1 Pseudomonadota bacterium
AACAATAATAATGGTTATTATAATCGTCCATATTATGGCCCAGGTCCTGGTTATGGCCCGGGTCCTGGTTATTATGGTCCAGCACCAGCTCCTGCACAGGCTCCAGCGCCAGCAGCAAAATAGACTTACTGCATTGTCTATCGATCAAAAAAGCAGGTTGATTATTCAACCTGCTTTTTTGATCAGGTGTTTAGATTGAAGTGATTTCACTATTAAGTAGCAATAGGGCTCTAATATGAAGAGAGTTACAGATATCGATTTAAAACAGAGACATATAGGCATTATGCAATCGTTGTTTCAGGAGTTTGAACTACATCGGCTGCCAAGATTGTTACGACTAAAAGATAAGGTTGATAGCGGTGAAGCCGTAAATGATGTTGATTTTGATTTTCTATGTAAGGAAATCAAAGATGCCTGCATGACAAAACATCTGACGATAAATTATCCGGAGTTAGAAGAGTTCTGTTTGCACCTGGGGCATCTGTATAAAGAGCTCTGTGATAAAGCAGTGGAAAATGAGAAATAATTAATTACAGCAAGTTAATTGCACCAGTCGTACATGCAATTCTTTTAGTTTATTGTCCTTGTTCCAGAACCCAGCGTATAGCACGATGTGTAAGTTTATGCGCAGATGTCAGACCCAGTTTCTTTTTAATGTGAGCCTGATGTGTCTCTATAGTCTTAATGCTTAAGTTTAGCTGCTTGGCCATCTTGCCTGGTGCAATACCCTGGCCGATCATCTCAAATACTTGCAGTTCCCGGTTCGATAATGACTTGATACCATGTTTATCGTCAGAACCGCTGGCCATGTTGTCCAGTATCCTTTCGGTCATGTTCTCACTCAGATAGACTTTTCCACTTAGTACCTGGCGAATAGCTGGAATAATTTTTTCCTGTGCTTCCTGCTTGTTGATGTAGCCGCGTGCACCGGCGGCAAGTACCCGTTCAGCGTAGAGTGATTCATCATGCATTGACGCAACAAGCATTAATATTCCGCTGTCTCGTGCCTTGATATGTTCGATCAGGTCCAGACCGCTACCGCCGGCCAGTGACAGGTCAATTATGGCGAGATCAGGTGTGACCGCATCCAGTAGTTTTAATGCTGATGCCATATCGCCAGCCTCACCACAGACTTTCAGGTCGGTAGTGTCACCGATGAGCTGAGAGAAACCGGCACGTACCAGTGGGTGATCATCAACGATCAGGATTTTAGCCATAAAGGCACCTCTGATTAAGTCTATTATGCTTCTGGCTTACAGGCTTGTCCGTAAGCCCCTTCGGGCGTGACCTGAAGGGCATATCTGCTGCGTTACAAAGCTTGTTGAGAAGGCCGTTAACCTCACTTTGCGCCTTGCATCTGCACCCTTCAGATCATGCAGAAGCATTATAGGCTTAATCAGAGGTGCCTAAACTGCTTTCCTTAGGATTGATCGGGAATCGGCAACAGACTTTCGTGCCGCGTTCACCGGCGGGGTTGATGGTAATCTCGCCGTCAAACAGACCGCAACGATGTCTCATTATATTTAATCCCAGGCCAGATGAATCCTCAAGGTCGAGTGGTATACCGATTCCATTATCACTTATTTCCAGCACGCCATGATTCTGTTCTAATTTTAGTGAAACATTGATACGGCTTGCATCGGCATGTTTGACCGCATTGTTCAAGGATTCTTGCACGATTCGGTAGAGATGGGTAGCGGTTGCATCATCAAACAGCAGAACAAGGTCATCGATCTGAAGTTTTATCGGGATATTACTCTGCTGCTCGATGCTCTCTGTTATTTCTTTTAGAGAGATCATAAATCCATCCGCATAGATCTGTATCGGCATTAAGCCACGTGCAAGTGCTCGTACCTGGGTCAGCGCTTCATGCAGTCCGCTGGCAAGCTGCTCTGCCAGCTCATGCTCAGATTCGCTGGCCTTGTTTAACAGGCTTTGTGCCAGCATACTCAGCCCGGTGAGTTGTTGGCCGAGGCCATCGTGTAACTCTTCACCGATGCGCTGTTGCTCACGTGCCGGGATGGCGAGAATTTCTCGCTGCATTTCTTGCTGTGTACTGAGATCGAGTATCAGTCCAGCAAACAGGTGAGTATGTTCAAATTGTATTTCACCTACAGAAAGATACATCGGGAATTGGCTGCCGTCTTTACGTTCTCCTAATAGTTGTTGTCCTGTACCTATGATTTTTTTGATACCGGTTTTCAGGTAGTTTTCGATATAGCTATCATGCAGTTCTCTGTGCGGTGAGGGCATCAGCTGTTTGATGTTCTTGCCCAGTAGCTCTTTTATTTCATAACCGAACAAGCTCTCAGCGGCCGGATTTACAAACTGGATGATACCGTGAACATCGATCAGGAAGATTGCCTCATGTGCTGTTTTTGCCAGTATGTGAAAAGTTTCAGCCTGTTGTGCCCAGGGGCGGGTAATGCGGAAATACAGGATACTGGCGAGCATGACAACGAATAAAGTGGTCGCCAGGGCGATACCGCTGGCATGGACAAACGGTGTCTGGATCTCACTGATGTTAATCTCCTTAATCACGCCGGAGTCAACCAGTTCGAGCAGGCCAAAATACAGGGAGGCGATAGATATAGCGGTCACCACCAACGTCGCGGCAACCATGATAGATATATGTAATAGATAGGTATGTAGTTTTTTCACAGGGGTACTCTACACAAATATTCCTTTGGTGTTAATAATATTATATCCCTATATGAGTATCAGGGAATCCCCGATAGCCTCATTATCACTGACAAGGCATGCTTTCGGTCACCTAATCTGGAGGACAGTGGTATGGCTATGCAGTTACGAGAAGCGTCAGTAGATAATGTAATCATCCCGGTTGCCAAAGGAATAGGTTACGCGCAACCATCATTGGAGGTTTTGTCCTGTTGCAGTTGTAATATACGGGGTGGCTGTCTGGCCGAACAATTGACCATAGCTCATGATCACTCCTATCAGGTTGTAAAAAACAGAAAAGCTCTGTCTAAGGGAAGCCATATATTTCGTGGCGGTGATGACACAAAAGCTATATATGTCGTCAGCTCCGGCTCGATCAAGTCTTATATGCTTATGGAAAATGGTGAAGAGCAGGTGGTGAATTTTTATTTGCCTGGCGATGTATTCGGGCTGGATGCCATGGGCAGTAATAGCCATATCTCTTCGACCGTGGCTCTTGAAGCGACCACTATTTGCAAAATTCCTCTGGCTGGACTACAAGATCGTGTCTTAGGCCAGGGATTCCTCAATATTATTTCAGATAACTTGTTACGTGATCATAATCAGATGCTGATACTGGCAAGAAAAGATGCTGAAGGCCGACTCGCCAGTTTTTTGATCGATATGTCAAAACGTATGGAAAAATATGGCTGTCAGGCAGAAGATTATTCTGTAGAAGTGATCAAATTAACCATGACACGACAGGATATCGCTAATTATTTAGGTCTGGCGATCGAAACAGTCAGTCGTGTGCTGAGGAGATTTCAGGATAGCGGTATGCTCGAAGTTACCTGTCGCAAGGTTAAGGTATTTGACTATAATTGCCTGGTCGCCATTGCCGGTGCACAGGTCATCAGCTAGATCAGTTGTAGTAAATTGACATATATCATACATATCCAAACGATTAGATATATCATCTGAAATACTATAAAAAAGGACAGTTTGATGCACGTCATTGCTGCTGATGTTGGTGGAACCAAAACCCGATTAGTATTCGCTGATTCTAACGAACCAGGTAGTGTATTACATGAGGCACGTTATCTGAGTGCTGAATTTGACGGCTTTGAACCGATGTTGCAATCCTTCATGCAGGATTGCGTTACAGCAGGTGGCAGCGTAGATACTTTAACGCTGGCTTTACCCGGTCTGGTTAGTGATACCACAGCGCGTTTGACCAATCTTCCATGGACTATCGAAAAACAGAAGCTGAAAGATGCTTTCGGGTTCAAATATGTATACTTCATGAATGATTTTCAGGCCTCTGCATTTGGCACTGGACAGCTGCTGGACAAAGATATACTCATAATAAATCCGGGCGATGTAACTGCCGATAGTTTGCAAAAAAATGATACACGTGTCGCTGTTGGCGCCGGCACCGGTCTTGGCGTAGCCTGGGCAGATGATGATATTCGGGGCGGTCAAAAGACCGTATGCTCGCATGACACCGAGGGCGGGCACATCGATTTTGCACCCACCGATGATACCCAGATAGAACTGTTTAAGTTTTTGCAGCAGCGTTTTGGTCATGTCTCATATGAACGAATTTTATCCGGCGATGGACTGGTATCGCTGTACCAGTTCTGTTCTGGCAAGCAAGAACAGAATATCGACGCCGAATGGGTCAATAAACAATCAGAAAAGGATGCAGCTGCGGGCAGGGCGCTATCGCTCTTTGTGCAGATCTATGGTGCATATATAGGCAACATCGCGCTATTGTTCAAGCCCTATGGCGGCATCTTCATCACCGGCGGTATCGCTGCAAAAATATCAAAAAAAATGCAGTCAGAAGAATTTATCAATGCTTATCTGAATAAGGGACGGATGCGGGCACTTGTCGAACAGATTGCCGTCTATCTCGTCACCAATGAGCGTGTCGGCGTGCTCGGCGCCATGTCAGAAGCGATAAAGATGCAGAACAGTAAAATGCAACCAAATACAAACTAGCAGGCTTCACCATGACCAATAGTTCTAAAACACAGTCTAAAAACTACCGTTATTATACTGACGCGAACACAGGTACCGAACTGACGCGCAATACACTGGTTCTGGTACTGGCTGGTGGTTCAGGCTCAAGGTTAAAAGGTCTGACCAAATGGCGGGCTAAACCGGCGGTACCATTTGGTGGTAAATACCGCATCATCGACTTTGCATTATCCAACTGTGTTAATTCAGGCCTACGCCGCATCGGTGTGCTAACACAATATAAATCACATTCACTGATACGGCATCTACAACGGGCGTGGGGATTCATGCGTGCGGAGATCGGAGAGTTTGTCGAAATCATTCCAGCGCAGCAACGTGTTGATAACGAATGGTATCGTGGTACAGCCGATGCTCTATACCAGAACATCGATATCATCCGCCGCCATGCACCGGAGAACGTCATCGTACTGGGTGGTGATCATATCTACACCATGGATTATTCCAAGATGCTTTATGATCATGTGTCTTCCGGTGCCGATCTAACCGTCGGTTGTATCGAGGCCTCAATCGAAGAAGCCACAGATTTTGGCGTCATGTCAGTTGATGAAGATTACCGTATTACAAAATTTACTGAGAAGCCGGAACATCCGGAAGCGATGCCCGGTAAACCAGACAAGGCGCTGGCATCGATGGGCATCTATATTTTTTCAACGGCATACCTCTATGCCAGCCTGATCGCCGATTCCGAGGAGCCGGACTCAGCACACGATTTTGGCAAAGACATCGTGCCCAAGAGCATATCGACATGCAATGCCCGCGCTTATCCGTTCTTAAATAGTGAGGGTAACTCAGCCTACTGGCGTGATGTGGGAACGCTTGATTCCTACTGGAAAGCCAACATGGAGCTGTGCGAGATCGAACCTGAACTCAACCTGTATTCACGCGACTGGCCGATCTGGACTTACCAGACCCAGCATCCACCAGCAAAATTCATATTCGATGATGAAGGCCTGCGAGGTATGGCTGTCGATTCACTGGTCTCGGGCGGCTGCATAGTGTCCGGCGCCCGCGTCAAACGATCAGTCATTTTCTTTGCCACCGAGATCGAACGTGGTTCGGTGGTGAAGGACAGCGTGATCCTGCCCAAGGTATCGATCGGCAAAAACTGCCGTATTACACGCGCTATCATCGACAAGGCATGCACCATCGAAGACGATACGGTTATCGGCGAAGACCTGGAACTCGATCGCAAGCGGTTTCATGTAACAGAAACGGGTATAGTACTGGTAACACCGGAAATGTTGGGTCAGCATCTCTATGTTATTGATAAAGGTGCTCTGACCAAAGATGACAAGGATGAGGAGAAATTGACCGCAACCTGAAATAACAACCGCTGAATACCATGAGTGATAAAAAAGATACATCAACAGGCTCGCAGAGTGCCGTCAATTTTGTTTTATGCTGGCACATGCACCAGCCCTGGTACCAGCAGGGCATCGATGGTGAATACAAGCTTCCATGGGTCTACCTGCATGCAATAAAAGATTATGAAGACATGGTGGCACACCTCGAAGCCCACCCGAAAATGCATGTCGTGGTCAATTTTGCCCCGGTATTATTAGAGCAACTGGATGATTACGCCACACAGCTAAAAAACTGGCTCGAAAGCGCCCAGGTGATGAAAGATCCGATGCTCAATCTGCTGGCTGGGGCGAAACCGATCCCTGGATCATCGCTTGAACGTTACCAACTGCTGTGTGATTGCCAGAAAGCTAACGCGGAAAAAATGATTGACCCCTATTCGGATTTCAAACGCTTGCTTGAACCGTTCAAGTTCATGTTTCCAGGCGGTGTGTGTGATGGACAGGATACCGGCTGTCTGCAATACCTGAATGATCAGTATTACATCGATGTGCTGGTCTGGTACCACCTGGTATGGCTGGGCCATGCACTCAAACAGACACGGACGTCGATCGATCTGATCAAGAAAGCTAAGATGTTTGATGACACAGATCGTCGTGCATTGCTGCAGCTCATCTATGACTGCATCTCAAAGCTGATCCCGCGTTACCGAAAACTTGCTGAAGACGGGCAGATCGAACTTTCGATGACACCCTATGGCCACCCGATCATTCCGTTGTTGAATGACATGGGTAACATGATGTGTACCCAGCCCGATGCACCGACACCGGCCTGCATCGTTTATCCCGGCGGAGTGGAGCGTTCCCGCTGGCATATCCAACAGGGCATAAACTGTTTTGAAAAATATTTCGGACTGCGGCCGCAAGGTATCTGGTTATCTGAAGGCGGTATTTCAGATGATGCCGTGGCGCTTATCGAAGAGTTTGGTTTCAAGTGGACAGCCTCCGGTGAAGGTGTGTGGCGCAACAGCATGCGGCTCAGTGACCATGACCCGGAAAAGGTACACAGCAAACGTGCGCTGTTTCATCCTCACGTATTAAAAGGTCACAAACCTAAACTGTTTTTCCGTGATGATGGCCTGTCTGACCTGATCGGATTTAAATACAGCAAGATGAACTCGGTCGATGCGGCCAATGACCTGGTGCATCACCTGGTGAAAATTGCAGACTTTCTCGGTGACAGTGCTGACCGGCACGTTGTTTCGATCATCCTCGACGGCGAAAATGCCTGGGAGTACTACCCGCATAATGGATATTATTTTCTCGACCATCTCTACCAGACTTTATCTGATCATCAATTGGTACGGGCAACCACTTTTTCTGAATTGACGGATAAAACCAAAACCCATGAACTCGAAAACCTGTGTGCGGGCAGCTGGGTCTACGGTTCATTTTCGACATGGATCGGCGAACCCGACAAGAACAGGGCATGGGACCGGTTGATCGAGGCAAAACAGGCTTATGATCGGGTGTTGTCCGCCGGACAATTAAATGACGGTGAGACAGAGGTCGCCACACGCCAGTTAGCTATCTGTGAAGGTTCTGACTGGTTCTGGTGGTTCGGTGAAAAGAACTCATCGGAAAGCGTGAATGATTTTGATCAGTTGTTCCGGGCGCAGCTGAAAAACCTGTACGTGCTGCTGAAACTTCAGGTTCCCGACAACCTGGATGAACCGCTGTCGGTTGGCGGCGGTAATGCAGAAAATGCTGGTACCATGGTAAGGAACATCGGCTAACCCATAAATACTAAAATCACAGGACAAAAATGACATCTCCCGACCTTCAGCAAAGACGCGCAGGCATCCTGCTGCATCCGACATCACTGCCTTCGGGTATTCTGGACGGTGATGTGGAACGCTGGCTGCATATGATGTCCGATACCGGCTTCAGCGTATGGCAGGTATTGCCGCTTGGCGAACCTCAGAGTGGACTATCGCCTTATCAATGCAGTTCGGCGTTTGCCTTTAACCCCGCATTACTGCCGGTATCTTCTGCACTATGGGCAACTGTCGATGAAGGCGACAATGGCTTCATCGAATTCTGCAATATGCAGCAGTTCTGGCTGGATGACTACGCGCTGTTCAAAGTATTGAAACAGCATTTCGACGATACTGCCTGGGTCGAATGGCCGGAGCAATGGAAGTTCCGTGATGCGGAAGTTCTGCAACAGTCTCGCCAGCAGTATGAAAAACAGAT
>JADFWE010000323.1 GCA_015222915.1 Pseudomonadota bacterium
AAATAAAATAGATGAAAGCATCTGACCTGTTTGTAAAGTGTCTGGAAGAAGAAGGCATCGAGTACATCTTCGGCGTTCCCGGCGAAGAGAATGCTGACTTTATGATATCGCTGGAGAGATCGAAGAAGATCAAGTTCATCCTTACCCGACACGAACAGGGCGCGGCTTTCATGGCAGAGATCTATGGCCGCCTTACCGGCAATACCGCCGGCTGTCTGGGCACGCTCGGCCCCGGCGCGACCAACCTTATCACCGGTGTTGCTGATTCCAATATGGATCGCGCACCGATGCTTGCGTTGACCGGTCAGGGTTCATCACAACGCCTGCATAAAGAATCGCACCAGATCATGGACGTGGTAAAGATGTTCGAACCGGTCACCAAATGGTCGACCACGGTCCTGCATCAGGACAACATCCCTGAGATCATCCGCAAGGCAGTGCGCGTCGCCCGATCTGAAAAACCCGGTGCAGTACATATCGAACTGCCGGAAGATATCGCCAAAAATAACGCCACCACGAAACCGATGACACCACAGCGTTTTCGCCGTGCGGTGGCTGATGACAAGATCGTCGATCAGGCATTTGATATCCTGAAGAACGCCAGACATCCGCTCATCCTCGCCGGCAACGGTTGCATCCGTCGCCGCGCCAGTAAACAGCTGCGCCTGTTCTGCGAAAAAACCGGCATCGGCGTGATCAATACCTTTATGGCCAAAGGCTGTGTCGATATGGATGCCGATTACTGTTTATACACCATCGGTCTGCAGGCACGAGATGTTGTCGCCTGCGCTCTGGAAGCCGCCGATGTCGTCATCACGCTGGGTTATGACATGGTGGAATACCACCCCAACCTGTGGAATAAAAATGCTGACCGGCAGATCATCCATGCTGATTTCCTGCCGGCTGAGATCGATTCCGATTACCATCCGGAAACCGAACTGGTCGGCGACCTGGCCAATACGCTCTGGATGTTAAACCAGCGCGTCGATAACAATGGCGGCCTGAACTTCGACACCTCACATCAGGCGGCGACGAGACGTACCATGGCCGATGAGATCGCTATCTATAAAGATGACGATACCCGTGGCCTGATCAAACCGCAAAAAGTATTATGGGACTGCCGACAGGTGATGGGGCCGGATGATATCCTGTTGTCCGATGTCGGCGCACACAAGATGTGGATAGCACGGCATTACCAGTGCCATGAACCCAACACCTGCCTGATCCCGAACGGTTTCTGCTCGATGGGTTTTGCCCTGCCCGGCGCGATCTCCGCTGCCATGGTCCACCCGAGCAGAAAGATACTCTCCATCTCCGGCGACGCCGGTTACCTGATGAACGTGCAGGAGATGGAGACCGCAAAACGGCTGAACGTGAATATCGTTACCATGATCTGGGAAGATCATGAGTATGGACTGATCGCATGGAAACAGCAGAACGAATTCGGCAAACATACCGACCTGTCATTCGGTAACCCCGACTGGCTGAAACTGGCTGACTCTTTCGGCTGGTTTGGCCACAGGGTCGAAAACAGCAAAGATCTGGTCGCTACACTGGAGCAGGCATTCGCAGAAGAGGGCCCGAGCCTGGTCGTGGTGCCGATCGACTATCGGGAGAACCTGCTGCTGACGGAACGCCTGGGTGATATTTGCTGCCCGATATAAAAGACCGGAGACATAAGACAAAAAGCAACCCAGGGACGCAGATATCTTTTACTTCTCTGCGTCCTCTGTGTCTCTGTGGTTAACAAATTTTTGACGAGGAAGATGATGAGCGAACATTTCAAACTACTGGTACCTGGTGCTACTGCTGCCGGCATGGTTAACGTCACCGCTCCTTTCGACGGCGCACACATCGCCACTATCGATACCGGTGATTCTGCTGCAGTTGAAACTGCGCTAAAAACAGCGCACGACCTGTTCATCGACAAAAAAAAATGGCTGACCGTAGAACAGCGTGTCACGATACTGGAAAAAACCGCCAGCATCATGCAGGCACGTTTTGATGAACTTGCCATCGAAGCGGCCCGTGAAGGCGGGAAACCGCTGGTCGACTCGAAAGTGGAAGTCGCTCGCGCCATCGACGGCATAAAAAACTGTATCGAAGTCATGCGCAGCCACCACGGTACCGAGATACCGATGAGCCGCAACGCAGCTTCCATGAACCGGCTGGCGTTCACCACGCACGAACCCATCGGTGTCGTTGCCGCCGTCAGTGCCTTCAATCATCCGCTGAACCTGGCCGTACACCAGATCGGTCCGGCGATCGCGGCAGGCTGTCCGGTCATCATCAAACCGGCTGAAGACACGCCGCTATCCTGCTTCCGCCTGATCAGTATCCTGCACGAAGCAGGCCTGCCGCCGCAGTGGTGTCAGGGCATCGTCACCTCTGATCACGATGCCGCAACGCAGCTGGTCACTGATGACCGGGTCGCCTTCTTCAGCTTCATCGGCAGTGCCCGCGTCGGCTGGATGTTGCGATCCAGACTTGCAGCAGGCACACGCTGCGCACTCGAACACGGCGGTGTGGCGCCGGTCATCGTCTCGCACGATGCCGACATGGAAGACACCGTGGCCTTGTTGGCCAAGGCCGGTTTTTATCATGCTGGCCAGGTGTGTGTTTCCGTGCAGCGCGTGTTCGCAGATAGAGCAATCGCCAGAACGCTTGCTGAAAAGATTGCCGAAGCTGGGAGTGCCATGCGTATCGGTGATCCGACATCGGGCGATACCGACATCGGCCCGTTGATCCGCCATCAGGAACTCGAACGTATAGAAGAGTGGGTACAGGATGCGATCGATAAGGGGGCCGAATTAATCTCCGGTGGCCAGAGGGTCTCAGACAGCTGTTATCAGGCCACCGTATTATTTAACCCGCCGGCAGATGCCATCATCTCGCAGAACGAGATCTTCGGGCCGGTGGTCTGTGTCTATGAATATGACGATATCGATGAAGCCATCAAGCAGGCGAACGGTCTGGACGTGGCCTTTCAGGCAGCCGTGTTCTCGAAGAATATCGACACCTGCATGCAGGCCTTCAAAAACCTCGATGCCTCCGCCGTCATGGTCAACGACCACACTGCCTTCCGCGTCGACTGGATGCCCTTTGCCGGCCTGAAACATTCCGGCCATGGTGTCGGAGGCATCCCGCACACCATCAAGGACATGCAAGTTGAAAAGATGATGGTGATACGCTCGCCAGATCTTTAAGACGGCTTCTTTATGTCACCCGGAAAACCGGAAGAGGAATTCGTCAGCTACATCGTCGAACTTACCC
>JADFWE010000324.1 GCA_015222915.1 Pseudomonadota bacterium
CACAGAGGACACAGAGAAAACCCTTGTATTGTTCACCGCGCCGCAGGCGCTATGAACAAAATAAATACTCTGTGTCCTCTGTGCCTCTGTGGTAAAAAATTGCTTTTAAGCTTGTTTCCCACTTAGCGTATAATGCGCCTTTTCATATTACCTGACAGCCCTTGCTGCAACCCATGACCGATTCACCCACAGCCAGGATCCGCGAGATCCCGTACAACTACACCTCTTATTCCGACCGCGAGATCATCATCCGCTTTCTCGGTGAAGAGAGCTGGCAGATCATCGAGAAGCTTCGCGGTTCACGGCGTACCGGGCGTTCGGCACGCATGCTGTTCGAAGTACTGGGGGATATGTGGGTTATCAAACGCAATCCCTATGTCAAAGACGACCTGCTGAACAACCCTAAACGTCGTGCAGCGCTGATCAGTGCGCTGAAACACCGTTTGAATCAGGTCGAACTGCGCGCTGATGGCAATACTGATGCACTCAAGCTGCATAACAACTGTCTCGATGCTATCGCCCGGTTCGAGAATGGTCTGGTCGATCAGATAGCACTGCGCCAGAAATGCCGCAAGGTGCTGGGCAAGATCACCTCGAAGAATAATATCGATTTTAGCGGTCTGGCACGTGTCGCCCATTCTACCGATGCCACCGACTGGCGTATCGCGATGCCATTCGTGGTCATAAAGCCGGACACAGAAAGCGAAATCGCGGCCATCGTGCGCGCCTGTATCGACCTGGGTCTGACCATTATCCCGCGCGGCGGCGGTACCGGTTATACCGGCGGCGCCATCCCGTTACACGCCAATACCGCGATCATCAACACCGAAAAACTTGAGACACTGAGTGAGATACAGCACCTGAGCATACCCGGTGTCGGAGATAAACAGGCGGTCGTCGAATGCGGCGCCGGTGTGATCACCCGCAGGGTATCTGACCTTGCCAGTCTGTCGGGTTATGCTTTTGCGGTCGATCCGACCTCACAGGACGCTTCTACTATCGGCGGTAATATCGCGATGAATGCCGGCGGCAAGAAGGCGGTCATCTGGGGTACGACACTGGACAACCTGGTGTCCTGGCGCATGGTGACACCTGATGGTCTGTGGATGGAGGTGGAACGCCTTAACCACAACCTCGGCAAGATCCATGAGCAGAAGAAGGTCAGCTTCAAGGTGACCCGCTTTGATACCGACGGCAGAACGACGATAGGCGAACCGCAACAGCTCGACATGGCGGGTGCAGATTTTCGAAAGTCCGGCCTCGGCAAAGACGTCACCGACAAATTTTTATCTGGCCTGCCCGGCATTCAGAAAGAAGGCTGCGACGGCCTGATCACCTCTGGACGATTCCTGCTACACCGGATGCCGGAACACAAGCGCACTATCTGCCTGGAATTTTTTGGCACCGATATCGCACAGGCAGTACCGGCGGTAGTCGAGATCAAACAGCTGCTCGATGACAATGATCAGGTGCTGCTTACCGGACTGGAACACCTCGATGAGCGATATATAAAGGCGGTTAAATATACCACCAAGGCGACACATTTCGATAGCCTCGCTGACGGTGCTTCCTCTGCCGGCCGGCCGAAGATGGTACTGCTTGCCGATATCGCGGCTGATGACGAAGCTGTTGTCGATGCAGCCGCACAGGCAGTCATCGATATCAGTAAAAAACGTGATGCACAGGGTTTCATCGCTGTCAGCACAGAAGCACGTCGCCGTTTCTGGCTGGACCGTGCGCGTACAGCGGCTATCTCTGCCCATACCAATGCCTTCAAGATAAACGAAGATGTCGTCATCCCTCTGCCGCGCCTGGCGGAATATAACCGCGGTATCGAATGCATCAATATCCGGCAGGCGATAAGCAACAAGATCATGATCTGTGATGCCATCATCAGCTATCTTGACCAGGGCATCGACGGCCACCTGGAAGAGGCCCGTGAAGATGGCGAATACATCACCAGTAAAGAAGCACGGCAGATCGTCAGTGATAAATGCGTAAGTGCAAAGCAGCTGGTAGAAGCGACCATGGAACGCTGGTCCAGCATCCTGCTCAACCTCGAATCTGATGCGGCTGAAGTCAAACACCTGCTGCAGGAGAGTGAACAGCAAAAGATCCGTGCTGGCGACAAACTGATCGACCTGCTGTTACGCCGTGAGTGTGTGCTGTCTTACAAAAACGATGTCTATCTTTTATTGAGCGAGATATTTTCCGGCCAGGACATGAAAGCCGTCCGTGAGAAGTTCAAAAAGATACACCAGAAGATCCGTGATTCAAAACTATTCGTCGCCCTGCACATGCATGCCGGTGACGGCAACGTGCACACCAATATCCCGGTGCATTCTGACAACTACGCCATGCTGCACGAAGCCGACAAGATCGTCGACCAGATAATGCAACTGGCACAATCGCTTGATGGCGTCATCTCCGGCGAACACGGTATCGGCCTGACCAAGATCCAGTACCTGGAGACAGAGAAGCTGGAAGCGTTTGCCCGTTACAAGGAAGAAGTCGATCCGGAGCATCACTTCAATAAAGACAAACTGATGGCCGGCTCCAGTCTCGATATGGCTTATACACCATCGTTGCGCCTGGTACAGCAGGAAGCGATCATCCTGGAAGACAGCGAGCTGGGCGATCTGAATAACGAGATCAAAAACTGTCTACGCTGCGGTAAATGCAAACCGAAATGCATGACACATGTGCCGCGGGCGAACCTGTACTACTCGCCGCGTGACAAGATCCTGGCTACTGGACTGATGGTAGAAGCTTTCCTCTACGAGGAGCAGACGCGCCGCGGCGTTTCACTGTCACATTTTGATTCGATGAATGACATCGCCGACCACTGCACCACCTGTCATAAATGTTTGAACCCCTGCCCGGTCAATATCGATTTCGGTGACGTTTCTATACACATGCGTCAGCTGCTGAGCAAACACGGTCAGAAAAAGAGCAATCTCGCGACCAGGGCGGCGATCACTTTCCTCAATGTGAAAAGCCCCCTCAGCGTAAAAGTACTACGCTCGGTGCTGGCGATAGGCGGCTTCAAGGCGATCAACATCGGGCACTTCTTTGCTAAAAAATTCGGCCTGCTAGGTAAGAAAAACCGCATACCGCCGAGCACCACCGGTGACGTCGACCAGAAGACACAGTTGGTCAACCTGGTGCGTAATCCGATACGTGTCGATGTGCCGCGACGGACCAGCCGTGCCTTATTGAATCTTGAAGACACCGATTATGTATCGATCATCCGTAAACCGGATATCGATGTCGATACTGCCGATGCTGTTTTCTATTTCCCCGGCTGCGGCTCGGAACGCCTGTTCAGTCAGATAGGCATGGCGACTCTGCACATGCTGTATGAAGCCGGTGCACAGACGGTATTACCCCCCGGATACCTGTGCTGCGGTTACCCGCAGAGTTCTGCAGGACTGTCTGACAAGAGCAAATCGATCACCACGGAAAATCGTGTCCTGTTCCACCGCATCGCGACCACATTGAATTACCTGGACATCAAAACCGTGATCGTCTCCTGTGGTACCTGCATGGATCAGTTATTGAAATACGAGTTCGAAAAGATAT
The DNA here is from genome assembly GCA_015222915.1 of Pseudomonadota bacterium. Taxonomy (GTDB): domain Bacteria; phylum Pseudomonadota; class Gammaproteobacteria; order SZUA-229; family SZUA-229. Next base: position 3,583 of record JADFWE010000324.1, read on the forward strand.
TCCCCGGCTGCCGCCTGCTGGATATCCACGAATACCTGATGGAGAAAGGTATCACCATCGATTCGACACAGCACGGTGTTTCTGGCAGCGAATACCTGTACCACGACCCTTGCCATACCCCGATAAAGCAGCATGATCCGATTTCGGTCGCATCGAAATTACTGAACAAAGAAGTCACCCTGACCGACCGTTGCTGCGGTGAAGCAGGCACACTGGGAACAGGACGCCCCGATATCGCCGATCAGCTGCGTTACCGCAAGCGTGAGGAGTTAACAAAAAACATCCGCAGTATCACCGGCAACGACAAAGCGAAAAAGAACGACGTGAAGGTACTGACGTCATGCCCGGCCTGTCAGCAGGGACTGGCGCGCTACGCGGATGATACCGGCCTGAAAACCGACTACATCATTATCGAGATGGCCAACATCATGCATGGTAAAGACTGGGAGAAAGGTTTTATTCAGAAAGCGAATAATGGCGGTATCGAGAAGGTTTTATTGTAGGTAGTCGGTGCTTACCCGCTAGAATGTCCGTTTATAAAGGGCTGCTTACGGCCAGAAAGAGACGTTGGCCGTCGTTCGTTATTCGTCGTTCGTTAAAAGCTAAAAACACGAAATGAACCAGTGGC